>CAZWCL010000412.1:0-3663 GCA_964632265.1 uncultured Hyphomicrobiaceae bacterium
AAGCCGCATCCGCAAGGAGACGATCGCAGCCGAGGATATCATGCACGATATCGGCGCGCTTTCGATGATTGCCTCTGACAGTCAGGCAATGGGACGGGTCGGCGAGGTCATCATTCGCACCTGGCAAACCGCGCACAAGATGAAGCTGCAGCGCGGCGCGCTGGCGCAAGACGCGGGCAGCGGTAACGATAACTTCCGGGTCAAACGCTATCTCGCGAAGTATACGATCAACCCGGCGATCGCTCATGGCATGTCGCAACACATCGGCTCGATCGAAGAAGGCAAGCTTGCCGATCTCGTCTTGTGGTCACCGGCGTTTTTCGGCGTCAAGCCGGATATGATCATTAAGGGCGGCGCGATCGCGGCGGCGCAAATGGGGGATCCCAACGGCTCGATTCCGACGCCGCAACCGGTGCACTACCGCGCGATGTTCGGTGCTTATGGTTCTGCACTGACGCGCACGTCGGTCACGTTCGTGTCGGCGGCGGCCGGCAACATCGGCGAGGCCCTGGGGCTTCAAAAGCAGGTGGTCGCCGTCGAAAATGTCCGCGGCGGGATTTCGAAAACGGACATGATGTTCAATGCGGCGACACCGGATATATCGATCGACCCCGAGACCTACGAGGTTCACGCCGATGGCGAGCTTCTGGTGTGCGAGCCGGCGACGGAGCTTCCGATGGCGCAGCGATACTTTCTGTTTTGATGACCCAACCGTGAAAGAAATCCAAAGATGGCCATGAGACGGGCAGCACATACGATACCGGCCGGCGACGACCGCCTCGACAACGCACCGCATCTCGGCACGATCACTCTCAAGCGCGAGGAGCGCCATCGCAGGCGGATCAAGTTGCAGACCGACCAGGGCTGCGACTTTCTGCTCGACCTGGCTGAAGCGACGTATCTACCCGATGGGAGCGGGCTCGAACTCGATAGCGGCGAGGTTGTCGTGGTGCGCGCCGCGCCGGAGGAACTGTTGGAGATTACCGCGCCGGATGACACGACGCTGATGCGCATTACCTGGCATATTGGCAACCGCCATACGGCCGCGGAAGTGACCGGCGGCGCGATCTTCATCCAGCCGGATCATGTGCTCGCCGCCATGGTCCGTGGTCTCGGCGGCGTGGTCGTCGAAGTTTCCAAGCCGTTTGAGCCGGAAGGGGGGGCTTATGGCGGGCATGGGTCACTCGATAGCGGTCATCACCATCATGGCGAGAGCCACGGTCATCACCACGCGCGTGATCCAGCCTGATGCGAGATGCAGGCTGTGATAGCAACGCGCCGCCTGTTACGGCGTTTCCCGGCGAACTGCTGATCTGGCTCGCGGCGTCGTTTCCGGTTGGTGGCTTTGCCTATAGTCAGGGGCTCGAGACGGCCGTTGGCCGCGATTGGGTCAGGGACCGCGAGACGCTTGCCGGTTGGCTCGCGGCCGTGCTGGAGCATGGTGCGCTCCGAAACGATCTCGTTTTGGTGTCACTGATCATGCGGGCCCCCGATCGGGAGGCGGTGGTGGCGCTTGCCGAACTGGCGGTGATGCTGCAACCGTCTGCGGAACGTCACGGCGAAACAGTGGGGCAGGGGCTCGGGTTCGTTCAGGCTTTCGAGGCGGCTTGGTGCGACGATGGCGCGTCGCCGTTTGCGGATCTGTCGAGCGTCACGCTGCCGGTGGCGCTTGCTGTTGCGGCGCGTCGGCATGGCATACGTGCCGGTGCAACGCTTGAGGGCTATGCGATCGCCAATCTCAACAATCTCATCTCGGCGGCGATCCGGCTCGGTGTCGTCGGCCAGTTCGACGGTCAGCGTGTGATGGCCCGCCTGCTGCCTCGACTTCGCACCATTTGTGAGCACGCGATGACGGCCACAGAAGATGATCTTGGTTCGGCGACGTATGGCGCCGATCTCGCTTCGATGCTTCACGAAACACAAACCACGAGGCTTTTTCGCTCATGAGCGCTTATCCTGCATCGCCAAATGGCCCTTTGCGCGTCGGCATCGGCGGCCCGGTCGGGTCTGGCAAGACGACGCTGACGGCCGGATTGTGCCGGGCGCTGGCTGGCCACGTCGATATGTGCGTCATCACCAACGACATCTACACGCGCGAGGACGCTGAATTCCTGATGCGGGCGCAGGTGCTGCCGTCGGAGCGCGTCATGGGGGTAGAGACAGGCGGTTGCCCGCACACAGCCATTCGGGAGGACTGTTCGCTCAATCTCGCGGCCATCGGTGAGATGCGTGCGCAGTTTCCGCTACTTGAACTGGTGCTGATCGAATCCGGCGGAGACAATCTGGCGGCCACGTTCTCGCCCGATCTCGCCGACCTGACAATCTACGTAATCGACGTGGCGCAGGGCGAGGAAATACCCAGGAAGGGCGGACCTGGTATCACCAAGTCCGATCTCCTGGTCATCAACAAGACCGATCTTGCACCCTATGTCGGCGCCGACCTCGATGTGATGCGGGCCGACGCCAGGACGCAGCGGGGCGAGCGGCCGTTCGTGTTTGCTAGCCTCAAGCAGGGCGAGCAGGTGGACGAGATCGTGAACTTCCTCTGTGCCCGGGGGGGGCTCATTGCGCGCGAAGACGTCGCGACGGCCTGACCTCAGCCGGCGCGAGGTGCGCTCACGTAACCTGCCTCGCGGTCTCGGGTCTGAGCTGCTTCGTCGCGCCGGGCGGGGTCGCCCCAGCCGCCGCCGCCGGATGTTTCGAGGCGGATGCGGTCGCCGGATTTCATTTGGACGCCGGAAATTTTGGAGGGCAGCTCGCGCGTGCCGTCTTCGCGGATGTGGATAAAGCGACCGGGGCGGCCTGTCTCGCCGCCAGCAAGGCCGTAGGGGCCGTGGCGAAACCGCTCGAAGCTGCCGGAGACCGTGCCCCAGTCGGCGTCGAGGCGCCACTCCCGGGCAAGGCCGAGGCCGCCGCGATGCTCGCCGGCGCCGCCGCTGTCGGGAATAAAGCCATATTCGGTGAAGGTGAGCGGGAAGAGTACCTCGCACATCTCAATCGGTGAATTGGCGGCGTTGTGGAGGCCGCAGGAGAAACCGTTGGCGCCGTCAGCTTCCGGGTGACCGCCCCAGCCGCCGACCTCGATTTCAAAGTAGACGCGCTGTTCGCCGTCGATGAGCGGATCGGGCGCCATGAGCGACATGACATAGGAGACGCCGTAGTAGGCGGCTGGGATGCGCTCCGGGGCAGCCTTGGCGAGGGCGCCAAGCACGGTCGTCACGATGCGGTGGGCGGTTGCCATGCGGTTCGCGACCGGGGCGGGAGTGGTGCAGTTGGTGATGGAACCGGGCCGTGAGACGACGTTGATCGGGCGGTAGGCGCCCGAGTTGGCCATGACGGTGCCGTCGGCGAGGCTGAGCAGCGCGCAATACACGCCTGACATCGCCATGTTGAGCGTGCAGTTGACCGGCCCCGGGGCCTGATTGGCGCTGTTCGACAAATCGACGGTGCACGTGTCGCCGTCGATCGTCACTTCGGCGGCGATATCGAGGTCGACCGCGTCCTGGCCGTCGTCGTCGACGTAGTCTGAAAAGCTGTAGGTGCCGTCGGGCAGGCCGGCGAGGACGCGCCGCATCGCGGTCTCGGATTGATCGAGAATGGCGGTCATGGCAGCGCTCAGTGTATCGCCGCCGTAGCGTGCTTCTATGCGCCGGACGGCGGCGG
>CAZWCL010000413.1:0-3657 GCA_964632265.1 uncultured Hyphomicrobiaceae bacterium
ATTCGCCAGCATAACGCAACGCGACGTCGTAGAAATCGTCAGCACCAACACCTGCTGACCTGCCCCCGAACTTTCATCCAGCCGAAGTTGGACTCCGCAGGTTGAAGTTATCGTCTTGCGCGTCGGTAGCAACAGGCCGGGCTGCGCAGACCTCACGTATCGGAGCAGGCCAGCCTGTTGCGGGTTTCTCAGGCGATGCGAGGGCGGCATGCACCTCGCACGGCGTCCGGTAGCCGAGCGCCGAGTGTGGCCGATGCTCGTTGTAATCGGCGACCCACGCCGCGATCCGGGCCCGCGCGTCGGCAAGTCCCCGGAACAGGCTCTCGTTCAGAAGCTCGTCGCGCATGCGGCCGTTGAAGCTCTCCATGAACCCGTTCTGCATCGGTTTTCCCGGCGCAATGAAGTGCCAGGCGATCCGCGTGTCTTCGCTCCACTTGAGCATCGCGTTCGAGGTGAACTCGGTGCCGTGGTCGGACACGATCAGCTCGGGCTTGGCGCCGCGCCGGGCGATGACCTTCGACAGCTCCCGCGCGACGCGGGCGCCCGAGATCGACGTGTCGGCAACCGACCCAAGGCACTCGCGGGTTACGTCGTCAATGACGTTGAGGATGCGGAAGCGGCGCCCGCAGGCAAGCTGATCAGAAACGAAGTCGAGCGACCAGCGCGCATTCGCCTTGGCCTCGACGAGGATCGGCGCCCGCGTGCCGGTCGCTCGCCGCCGCGCGCGCCGCTTCTTCACCGCCAACCCTTCTTCGCGATAGAGCCTGTAGATGCGTTTCTTGCATGACCGTTCGCCCTCACGGCGCAACAGGATGAACAGCCGGCGGTAGCCGAAACGGCGGCGCTCATGAGCCAGTTCGCGCAGACGCTGGCGAAGCGCCGTGTCCGGCGCACGCCGCGTGCGATATCGCATGCTCGTGCGATCCGCGCCGATCACGCGGCAGGCCCGCCGCTCCGAGACGCTGAACTCTGCCTGGAGGCGCGCCACGCTCGCGCGCTTGTCGACGGGCCTTACCATTTTTTTCCAAGCAGCTCCTTTAGCATCGCCTGGTCGAGCATCGCGTCGGCCAGAAGCTTCTTCAGCCGCGCGTTCTCGTCCTCGAGCGCCCGAAGCCGTTTGGCTTCGGACACATCGAGCCCGCCGTACTTGGCCTTCCAGTTGTAGAATGTCGCCGTCGAGATCCCATGGCGGCGGCACACGTCCTTCGTCGCCGCGCCCGCCTCACCCTCGGCCAGGATGGCGATGATCTGCTCTTCCGAAAACCGGCTCTTCTTCATGTCGTCCGTCCCCTCGTTTCATGGGGCGGAGTCTAACTCAAACTGGAGGTGATTTCCGGGGGCAGGTCACCCCGGATGCGTCAGCTGGCCCCGGATGCGAAAAAGCGCCGGGCGTCGCGAGCCACATGAGTTCTTCAACAGCCTGCTAGAACTTTTCTGAGCAGGTCGCTCTTTCGGGCGCCCAGAAACTACCTTGCCCCGGCAGCTCTTTGGTGTGCGACTTCATAAGTCGCCTCGATGCCTCGAAAGAGGCCTACGAACCAATGTTGCGCCAATCCGTCTTGTCTTCATACTCGGTCGGGTCGTCAATATCAGCAATCTCGAATGCTTCGCGGCGTTCTATACAGGTGCCGCAGCGCCCACAATGGATATGTCCACCTTTGTAGCATGACCATGTTTCCGCGAACGGGGTCTTCAGCCTGGCGCCCTCGCCGACGATATCGGCCTTCGAGCAAGTGACGAACGGCGTATACAATTCGTCAGGTTTTCCTCCGTCCAAAGCGCATTTCTGCATTGATGCAAAAGCTTCAAGGAACTCCGGTCGGCAGTCTGGATAAATAAAATGATCACCCCCATGCATCGCGGCACCTACCGCCTTCACCCCGCGCGCCGCCGCGATTGCGAACGCGATCGTAAGCATGATGGCATTTCGGTTCGGCACGATGGTGACCTTCATCGTTTCGTGCGCATAGTGCCCGTCCGGTACCGCAATATCATCTGTAAGTGCCGAGCCTGAAAGCCGCGCGCCAACCGCGGAAATATCGATAATATCGTGCGCAACGCCGTGACGCTCCGCGCATCGGCCAGCGAAACTCAATTCTTTCGCATGGCGCTGGGCATAATCGAACGAAATGAGCCCGGAGAGCGCGCGTTCATTGGCAACTTTGTCGGCCAGAATGACCGAATCCAGCCCGCCGGAGCAGAGTACAAGGGTGTCCATTTTATCCAAGAGGGCTCGCATTTGCGCCGTAAGCAGGCGGGTTGCCGGGATGAGTCGCCAAAGTGTGTAGCAACGGCGTCGACCGTCGAATACGCAGCATAACCAGAACGCATGGATTCCGACAGCGGTGGCCACCTTAAGAGGGGTACGACAGCTTATCGCCATGGCGATCTCACACCGATCCAGGGTATGTGGGCTGGACAGCGCACCTCCGGCACCTCCATAGTTCAAGCGTCGAGCCGAATGTCGACCGGCTTCGCTCGCAGCAGATCGAGGAGTACACCGTTATGCAAATCGTCAATCCAACCTACGGCGTTGCCGCCGCGGATGGAGAGGCGTTGGCAGGCAAACCGCTCGATTGGATGAAAGACCCTATCGCGCTGTTTTCGAACTCCAAGCCGAACGCCAAAGAACTGATGGCGGGATTGAAAACGAAACTTTCCGCCGTCCGTCCCGTAGACAACGTTGATTTTCTTTATAAGCCAAGCGCAAGCCAACCCGCCCCTGCTGCCACGATGGATGAAGTGGTTCACAAGTACAGGGCCGCGCTACTTGCGCTCGGAGATTGAGGCTCCTGTTCGTCGTGGAGTTTCCATGACAGCGTTGAACTCGAAAAGCGAGGCGTGACAGCCTACGTCATTGCGTCCGATACGTTCGCTCCGCTCGTCCTGGCCCAAGCCAAGGCGCGCAAGCTTGAGCCAAAGCTCATCGTGGTGAAGCACCCCGTTGGCGGGCTCAATGCCGACGAACTGACAGAGCGCATTGACACCGCGTATGAAGCTTTGTCGAAGATTATGGCGGCATGATACCGCCACACGCCGGCGCGGCACGGCACGCTGCGCCGGCGTTTCTGAGCTCGACACATCGGGAACGGTCATGTCTCAACAGGATTTTGGAACCCCACCGGAAATCGAACTGATCGACGCCGACGACATGTCTGTGGAAGAGTTCAATGACATGGCCGAAGCGTTTGGCTGGAGCGATGGCATGCCGTTGTACGTGCCAACGACCGAAGCCGTCGGCAAGCTGGTCGACACGATGCACGGCGACAACGAACCGGTAGGCCCTGTGCCGCCACGCCGGTTGAATCCGACCATGAAGAGTTTGGCGGCAAATGCGGTGATGGCCGGCTGCAAGCCTGAATACTTCCCCGCGGTTGTTGCCGCCCTGCGCGCCTGCCTTACGCCGCAATACAATCTCCACGGTATTCTGGCGACGACCCACCCGTGCACTAACATGCTGATGATCAACGGGCCCGTCCGCAATGAGATTGCAGTGAATTGCGGCTCCAATTGCTTCGGCCAGGGCTGGCGTCCCAACGCGGCTGTCGGCCGTGCGCTCCAACTCATCATGCTCAACGTGGCCGGCGCCCGCCCCGCCGTGATGGACCGTTCCACTCAGGGCTCACCAGGCAAGTACGCATTTTGCTTCGGAGAGAA
>CAZWCL010000414.1:0-3651 GCA_964632265.1 uncultured Hyphomicrobiaceae bacterium
CGTCGCCGTGAGTGCCAGGAATTCCAGGGCGCGCGCCGAAACACCGTTATGTTGCGCCAGTTCGTGCATGAATTCAGGGAGTGCCGGCCAGTCCAGCGCTGGATGATGCTGGACAGCACGAACCGATGATGGTTTCGGCAGCAGGTTCTGCAGGTGCCCGCGCCAACGGGCCGGGTTCATCCCGTCGCGGAGCCCCTTGGCGGCAGCATAGTCGAGAACTGCTTCGATCCGCTGGCGCACCCGACTGGCCGTCTCGGGCTTCTTGCTCCAGATCGGCTTCAATACATCCAGAACGTGAGATGTCTCGACTGAGCCGACCGGCATCTGTCCAATCGACGGGAACACATAGGTTGCCAAGGTCGACGTCCACTGGGCTGCATGCTTGGCGTTGCGCCAGCCGGCTCGCTTACTGTCAATCAGCTCGATGGCTGCGGCTTCGAAGCTGAGCGCGCGTAGCGGCCGAACGGTCAGAGGATCCATTCCATCGGCCAGAGTTCGTCGCGCTTCGAGCGCCTTCTGGCGCGCCATGGCCAGGGTGACTTCCGGATAGGGCCCAAGGCCCATGTCCCGACGTCGGCCATTGAGCTGATATCGAAGCACCCACGATCGCGCTCCGCTCAGCTTCACGACGAGCATCAAGCCCCGGCCATCGCCGTGACGACCGGCGGGCGCTGTTTCAACCTTGCGCGCTGTCAAAGCCATAGCGTTGTACCAACATTTGTGCCCACACTTGGACGTGGTTCTAGACGAACACCAACGAATGAGCAAGAACGAAAATGGAATTAGTATACTGATTTATATGTAATTTATTGAACACCCGCGAACGTCTATGAACAGCACAGAACAAGCTCGAGGCGGACTCTCTCTCCGCCATAGGCCTTTCGCGTAGCGAAATGCCGACAAACACCGCAGCGTCAGATCGCGCGGCAGTCGTTTCCTTCAAACGATGAAAGCGCTCAGGGTTCGAACTTACTCCCTTCAACTCCGCCAGATCGCTATGGTCCATTCCGGGCACATGGGTTACGTTTTATTCTAACGACATGGGTAACACTTTTGGGCCGAAGGGGTTTTCGATCGGCTCGAGGCGTCCAGTCTCGTGGTCGAAGTATCCGAGATCGTAGGTCATAAAGCTAACCAGCCATATTTGATCCTCCATTTGCTTGATGCCGACGGCTTGGCCGGCGAAGATGGTTGAGAGATTGATTTTGCGCCGGCCGAGACAGATGCGGCCGC
Source organism: uncultured Hyphomicrobiaceae bacterium (assembly GCA_964632265.1). GTDB lineage: Bacteria > Pseudomonadota > Alphaproteobacteria > Rhizobiales > Hyphomicrobiaceae > CAJQQK01. The sequence continues at coordinate 1,234 of CAZWCL010000414.1, forward strand.
AGGTTGTGACCGTGACGGTGCGGTCATGGAACGGATATCCGAGATCTTCGAGGCCACGGTAGGGGCGCTCGGAGGGCGTGTAGAGTTCGCCCGGCATCTTCATGTCGATGGCCTGGTGGGGGCGGACTGTATTGTAGCACTCGATGAAGTCATCAAAGCGCGCCTGCTGGGCGAGGAAGTTGTCGGCGGCGGGCCGGGTTGTTTCCTGCTTCAAGGTGAGATGCATGCGCTCGTGCCGACCGTTCTGCTGCGGGTTTCCGGGCTTGATGCGTTCGATGTTGATGCCGAGCCGGAGCCACCACACCGACAGCTTTGAGAGATTGAAGAGGCTGTTCGGGGAAGCGAACGGAACACCGTTGTCGGTTCGAATGGCATCGGGCAGTCCGAAGTCCTTGAAGGCGCGCTCGAACACGCGGAACGCGTAGGCCTCCTTGGTGGTGGAGAGGCCATCGACGGCGATCAGATAGCGGCTGGCAGAATCGGATATGGTGAGCGGATAGCAGTAGCGCCGGTCGGCGAGCATGAACTCGCCTTTGTAGTCTGCGCACCACAACTGGCTGGGCTTTCTGACATGATGCAGTTCGGTGCCAAGCGCCTTGTTGCGCCGGCGTCTCTGAGCGCGTTTGACGAGGCCGTGGCGATCGAGGACGGCATGGACCATCGAGCTGGCGGGCAACGAATTTGAGGCGTTCATCCATCCTGTTACACTTTTTCCAAGGCACCATGCGCTCCCTGCAAAGTGCCAAAAGTGTAACCTATGTGCCCGGAACGAAGTGTTACCTATCTCTCGGGAACGGCAATGGTGGAAACCCTCGGTGATGCCGTTCGACCTCGAAAAGCGCCACATCCGACCGATCTCGACCTGCCAGTTTTGGTTTTGAAGCGTGCGAAAGCGTAGCGCATGAAGACGAACAGCAGGCCTGCTGACCGCGATAGCGACCACCTTCTACCGGAATAGCGCAATCGGGATCTTGCACGAGCGGATCATTTCCGTCGTCGTCGAGCCGACGATGAGATTGCGGATGCGGGAGTGGCCATAGGCCCCCATGACCAGGAGGTTGAACCGCTCGGTCTCGACCACGTCCGAGATCACCCGCTCGGGCTCACCTTGAACGATCCGGCTGGAAACCTCAAAGCCCGCCATGCCCAGCGTTGCCGTGGCGCGATCTAGGCGATCCTTAGCGTCAGTCGTAAACTCGCCAGCCATGAGCAAGGTGACGGAGAGGCCCGCGAACGCTGCCTGGGGCTTGCTGAGGTACGCGATCGCCTTCGTAATGCTCGGGCCGCCGTCGAACGCAATGAGCACGCGCTCGACGGGCTTGAACTCGCGCGCGGCGACGAGCGTCGGCTTGGCGCTGGCGCGAACAACGCGCTCGATGTTGGAGCCGAGATGCAGCTTGGCGAAGTCGGCGGCCTCGCCACGCTTGCCGATGACGATCAGGTCCGCCTCGTCCTCGAAGGCGTGCATCGTCTCGACGAGATCGCCGATGCGGAGCTTGGTCGACACCGAGGCGACGCCGGCCGCCTCGAGGCGCTGCTTCGCATGTTGGAGGATGATCCGTCCGCGGTGCTGGGCGATCTTGGCCTTCTGCTCGTCGAGGGCGGTCAGCTCGGCGAGCAGGTGGTCGCGGGCATCCGCGTCGAGCGCGCCGCTGAGATTGGTCTGGCTGGCCGACATTTCGCGGCGGCCGAGCACGTGCATGACCTCGACATGGGCAGACATCCGGCGCGCCACCCAGGCGGCGTGGTCGCAGACGCTGTCGGCATAGACGGAAGCATCGATAAAGGCGAGCAGACGAGACACGGTCAGGGTGTCCTTTCGAGGCGGCGGACTCAGTGCGCCATGAGACGCTCGAAAGCGCCGGGTTTGTCGTGAATGGCGAGCTTATCGACGATGGTTTCGCTCGCCTGATTCAACCCTATGACGTTGACCGTTGCACCATCGCGGCGCAACTTCAATACAACCATATCGAGAGCCGTAACGCTCGAGATGTCCCAGATATGCGCCTTGCTGACGTCGATGGTCACCTTCTCGAGGGCTTCCTTGAAGTCGAAAGCATTCATGAAGTCCTCGCCGGACGCGAAGAAGAGCTGGCCTTCGATGTGATACGTGCGGTGCGAGCCGTCCTCCGACAGCACCGAGCCGACACGGAAGACCTGCGCCACTTTCCAGGCGAAGAAGAGCGCCGAGAGAAGGACACCTACGAGCACGCCGATGGCGAGGTTGTGAGTGAGGACAACGCCTGCCACGGTCGAGAGCATCACGACGCTGGAGGAGCGTGGGTGCTCCTTGAGGTTCTTGAGCGACGCCCAGCTGAACGTGCCGATCGAAACCATGATCATGATGGCGACGAGGGCGGCCATCGGGATGAGAGAGACCCAGGCGCCGAGCACGACGATCAGGAACAGCAGGAAGAT
>CAZWCL010000415.1:0-3649 GCA_964632265.1 uncultured Hyphomicrobiaceae bacterium
GACCCTTCGAGCGCATTTTCCATTTCAAGCACCGCGTCCGGTCCATGATTGAGCGCGCCAAGCACATCAACCAGCACGATCTGCCGGTCGATACGCGAGAAATGGCGTTCGAAAAACGGCCTGACCACCGTCGACTTGTAGGCCTCGAACCGCCGCAACAGCAAACCGGCGAGTTCGCGCCTATCCTTACCGGCCGCATCATCGCCAGCCCCGCTTCGTGCCTCGTTTCGTGTCTGGTTTTCTGGCTCGCGCCACGGAAAGAACGTCACCAGCGGCGAGCCCTCGTAATCACCGGGCATCAGGAAACGCCCCGGCCCGGCGCTGGGGCTGAGACGTCCCGCCGCCTTTTGCTCGGCGAGGTAGGCTGTGAAAAGCCGCGCCCCTTCGAGCGCGATCTGCTCGGCGTTGTCCCGCGCGGCCCAGGGGCTTGCATGAAATGCCAACCAGGCATCACGCGCCGGCCCTACCGGGGCTTTTTCTGCAAGCGCTGTCACATGCTCGGACCAGGCGGCGAACGATTGCTCCAAAAGCCCGATATCCGCCAGCCATTCACCCGGATAATCGACAATGTCGAGATGCAGCCGCCGTGTAACTCCGGCCATCTGGCGTAACCAGTCCTGCGGCGCCCACTCGAGTGTCACCCGCAGTTGGCTTATATGCCGCGTGCTTTCCGGCCAGGTCGGCGGATTACCGGTCAAGCATGACAAGTGCCCTTCATAGCCGAACCGCGGCACATCATCATCCGGCTGCGGCTCCAGGAATGCCCGAAAGCCAGGCAACCGGCGGCGCAGGCCGAGTGGCGGGTTCGCGCCATCCTCGGTCAGCGTCCTGACCAAAGCCGTAATGAATACCGTCTTGCCAGCCCGCGACAAGCCCGTCACGCCGAGCCGCACGGTCGGCGTCGTCAGGTCATCGACATACGCCGACGCCTGCCGCAGCGCATCGGACGTTTGATCCGTTATTTCAGAAAAAAATGTCGCCACCGGCGTACCTTGGAAGATGCGTGGCAGAAATCAGAACAAGTCATTCGACCCGGCTCTTAGACATAAACCAGTCGGTTGGATCATTGTGCCGTGCCGGCTGGTGGCGGCAGCCCGGCTTAAAGGCTGGCGGCGGCAGACTGAGGTGCCGGCACCAGCGATGCGCCACGCTTATTTCTGGTTCGCCTTCTGCCGCGCGAGGAATGCCAGACGCTCGAATAGATGGACATCCTGCTCGTTCTTCAACAGCGCGCCATGCAACGGCGGGATAAGTTTGCGTGGGTCCTGCTCGCGCAGCATTTCCGGCGTGATGTCCTCATTCAGCAAAAGCTTGATCCAGTCGAGTAGCTCCGACGTTGACGGCTTCTTCTTTAACCCCGGCACATCGCGCATGTCATAAAAGGTTTTCAGCGCCTCCCGTACAAGCATGCCTTTGAGACCCGGGAAGTGCACCTCGACGATATCCTCCATCGTCTCCGGCTCCGGAAACTTGATGTAGTGGAAGAAGCACCGCCGCAAGAAGGCGTCCGGCAGTTCTTTCTCGTTGTTTGATGTGATGATCACGATCGGGCGCTGGGAGGCCCTGACCGTCTCACCCGTCTCGTAGACGAAGAATTCCATACGATCGAGTTCCTGCAGCAGGTCATTCGGAAACTCGATATCCGCCTTGTCGATCTCATCGATCAGCAAGATCGACTTCTGCTCCATCGTGAACGCATCCCAGAGGCGGCCGCGCTTGATGTAGTTCGAGATGTCCTTGACCTTTTCATCGCCGAGCTGACTATCGCGCAGCCGGCTCACCGCATCGTACTCGTAGAGCCCCTGTTGTGCTTTCGTCGTCGACTTGATGTGCCACTCGAGCAGCGGCAGCCCGAGCGCCTTGGCAACTTCCATCGCAAGCACCGTCTTGCCCGTACCCGGCTCGCCCTTGATCAGCAGCGGCCGCTCCAGCGTGATCGCAGCATTCACCGCAACCTGTAGATCTTCGGTCGTGACATAGTTCTTGGTGCCTTCAAATCTCATGATCGCTCTACGCCCGTAAGTTGCAGCCACACACCAACCGTGTCGCCAAATGGTTTCTCTCCGCCGGGAAACTAGGCGTTCCCCGACCGCCCGACAACCAAGATGACGATAAACCTTGGTTCGCGACCGCCCGAACGCCGCCAGACACCAACTCCTGAAAGCCACACTCCAAAGTTGGCCATGCAAACCAATTCACGAACCGTCCGCCAAGTTCTTGACTTGGGATAGGGGTTTTGTAATAGCGGCGCCAACCGTCGTTCTATAGCGCCCGCTTCACGGAACTCTCTCGGAGCTTATCGTGACCATGCCGAAGACGCCGAAATCAGCTGGCAAGCCCGCGGCCAACTCCGCGGCGGCACCCGCCAAAACGAGTGTCTCAAAGGGACGTACTCCATCGGCAAAGGCAACGAAAAGCGTATCCTCAAGGGCGCCGGCAAAAAAAGCTTCACAACCCGTATCCAAGTCAGCCACAGTGAAGCGCGTGGCGGCCAAGCCGCCCAAGTCTTCCACCCAGAGGGCCCCGACACCCAAGACCACCAAAACCTCAAAGCCCCCTGCCGGAGCGGCAAAACAGAAGACGGCGAAACGTCAGCCCAAGTCCGCGCCCTCGCCGGACCAATCTAAACCCGCGCCATCGCGCGCCGCCAAGCCGTCCCCTCAACCAAAAAACTCAAAAACCAAGTCGAAACCGGCCAAGTCGAAACCGGCTAAGTCGAAACAGGCCAAGACGGCAGCCGCCCCGGCGCAGCAATCAACACCTCGGTCCACCGCACGCCCCGTCAAGGCCGCCTCTCCTGCTCCCGCGTCTGCTCCGGCACCTGCTCCTGCCATGACCAACCCACGCACGAAACCTCGTCTCGAAAAAAACGCCACCAAAGCGCAAGCGGCAACATCGACCGCCGCCCGCCAGGCAAGTAAGGCCACAAAAATGGTGACAGGAACGAAATCCAAGAAGGCCCGCAAAAGCGACATCGTGTTGCCCGAAGGCTACCGCCCATCGGACAACGAGCCGTTCATGAGCGATCTGCAACAGGCCTACTTCCGCAACAAACTCCTTGCCTGGAAGAACGATATCATTCGCCAGACACGTGAAACCCTTGAAGGCCTCACTGCCGCCTCCGAGCAGCATGCCGACGTCACCGACCGCGCCACCTCGGAAACCGACCGGGCGCTGGAGCTTCGTGCCCGCGACCGCCAGCGCAAACTGGTCTCCAAGATCAACGAGGCGCTCGCCCGCATTGACGATGGTTCGTACGGCTACTGCGAAGAAACCGGCGAACCGATCGGCCTGCGCCGCCTCGAAGCCCGCCCGATCGCCACGCTCTCTCTCGAAGCTCAGGAGCGCCACGAGCGTCGTGAGCGGGTCTTCCGCGACGACTGATCGCCACCGACCACGCCGCCCGCCCCTTTCGCTTCCGTGGGTTTGATCGCCCGTGTGTGAGATAGCCTGCGTGTGGGATCGTAGGGCGTGTCATCGTCCGTGCGTGTCGCCGCCCGGCGCTAAATCCCCGGGCCGCCCTTTTCCCTGCCCCGCCTCCATTGTCCTGGACCGAAGCACGAATTAACGATCCAGAAAGTATCGCGTGCCTATGATCATGGCACGAACTAATTCATCAAAGCGGCAGCCCCCCGTGAGCAAAATCCGA
>CAZWCL010000416.1:0-3645 GCA_964632265.1 uncultured Hyphomicrobiaceae bacterium
CTATTGGAGTAGATCATTTTTTCCGGTTTAGCCGGCGACGGCCCCGGTTACGAACATTCTGCAACTAAACCGGAAATGATCTAAACGACGGCGACCGCTCGTTCGCTTATGTGCCTGGGAGACCGTGACCTTGTCCGACGCCTCGCCTACTGCCGGTTCAACGGCGCCCGATGAACCGGCCGTTGCGCTCGCGCCGGCTCGCGAACATTTTGACCACCTCTACAGAGCAGGCACCCCGCAGGTCGTATGGACCCGGCTCGTCGCCGATCTCGAGACACCCGTTTCCGCCTATATGAAACTGGTCCGTGACCGCGGCCACAGCTTCCTCCTCGAATCGATCGAAGGCGGCGAGACGCGCGGCCGCTATTCGATCATCGGGCTCCGGCCGGATATCCTCTGGCGCGCCGACGGCGACACAGCTCAGATCAATCGTCATCCGGATCGCGACGCTACAGCCTTCGAACCGGTCGGCGAAGGCACGCTCGCCGCGCTCCGCAGCCTTCTGGCGGAATCCGCCATCGACCTGCCTGACGACCTGCCGCCGATGGCCGCCGGTGTCTTCGGCTACATGGGCTATGAGACCGTCCGCCTCGTCGAGAACCTCCCCGATACACGCGAGACCGCCGTCGACGTGCCGGATGCCGTGATGATGCGCCCCACGCTGATCGTCGTCTTCGATACCGTCAAGGACGAGTTGACCATCGTCGCGCCGGTGCGCCCGGTCGCCGGCCGCTCCGCTGACGAGGCCTATGCATTAGCCCATGACCGCATCGCAAGTGTCGTGACGGCGCTCGACCAACCTATTGGCATGACGGGCACCCTCCCGCCCGGCGGCCTCGCCCAGCCCGAAATGCAATCGAACACACCGGCGGCCGATTACCTCGATATGGTTCAAAGGGCAAAAGACTACATCACGGCGGGCGACGCCTTCCAGATCGTCCTCTCACAGCGCTTCTCCACGCCATTTTCGCTGCCGCCCTTTGCGCTTTACCGCGCGCTCCGCCGCACCAACCCCTCGCCGTTCCTCTTCTATCTCGAGTTTGGTGATTTCGCGCTGGTCGGCTCGAGCCCGGAAATCCTCGTTCGCGTCCGTGACGGCGAGGTTACCATTCGCCCGATCGCCGGCACGGCTCGGCGCGGGGCCACCCACGAGGAAGATGAAGCGCTCGCCGCCGCCCTCCTGGCCGACCCGAAAGAGCGCGCCGAACACCTCATGCTCCTCGACCTCGGCCGCAACGATGTCGGCCGCGTCGCCGAGATTGGCTCCGTCGCGGTAACCGAGCGCTACATCATCGAGCGCTACAGCCACGTCATGCATATCGTGTCGAACGTAATCGGACGCCTGTCGGCGGATCACGACGCCATCGATGCGCTAATGGGTGGCTTCCCGGCTGGCACGGTCTCGGGCGCGCCGAAGGTGCGGGCTATGGAGATCATCGACGAACTCGAACGTGACAAGCGCGGCCCATACGCCGGATGCGTCGGATATTTTTCGGCGTGCGGCCACATGGACACGTGCATTGTCCTGCGCACCGCCCTCGTCAAGGACGAGACAATGCACGTCCAGGCTGGCGCGGGAATCGTTTACGATTCCATCCCCGAAAACGAGCAGCAGGAATGCATCAACAAGGCCAAGGCGCTGGTGCGCGCCGCCGAAGAAGCCGTCCGCTTTGCAGGCGGCCACGTTGGTGCCAGCGCCAACCGCGGCGAGTTCGGCTAGCAGGCTGTTGAAGAACTCAGTGAAATCGCGAAAGCGATTCCACCAAGGTCGGACCCGCTCTAGCCTCCCTCTTCCGGTGAAGGACCGTTCATTACCAGCCCATGCTACAACTTCTGCTTCTGCGCCACGCCAAATCCAGTTGGGACGATCCGGCTCTCGAAGACCATGAGCGCCAACTGGCCAAGCGCGGCACGAAAGCGGCGCGGCGCATGGGTCGGTTTATGGCCGACGAAAACATCATGCCGGACCTCATCCTGTCGTCCGATGCGATCCGCACCCGCGCAACCCTTACGCTTATAATGGCGGCTGCCGCGCCTGACCCGATGCCTCCGATCACGTTCAGTAACGATCTTTATCTGCCGGGAGCGCAAACCATCCTAGACGTGGTCCGTCGCGAAGCGGGCGCGGCGCGCTCGGTCATGGTCGTCGCCCACAATCCCGGCCTGCAGGCGCTCGCGTTGTCGCTGACGCGCTCCGGCGCCAAACGCGACCTCGAAGCCCTCGCCATGAAGTTTCCGACTGCCGCGCTCGCCGAACTCACCTTCGATGCGACGGCCCAATGGGATGACATCGCCCCGGCATCCGGCCACCTCGCGCGTCTGGTTGTCCCCCGCGATCTCATGTCGAAATAGCGAAGTCCGGCAGCCTCCCCTGCAACCCGCCGATGAACCGGACGCCGGTCTAAAGCGTTGTCGTTGACATGAACCAAGCCCTCCAGCGCGAAACCAACCTCGTCCGCCTCGGTTTTTCCATCGCAGTATGCGAGCATGGGCCATGAGTGAAACAATGACACCATTACGACGGCCGGTGGAAGATCGCGCCGGCGACACCCCCATGCGCCGCATTTTCCGCGTGTTCGAGACCTGGATCAATCCGTTCCGGGCGACACCCTCCGCTGACCTGCCGGACAATGTCGGCCAATTCATTCGGTATTTTCTCAGCCAGGCACGCTGGCCGTTCATCGTCTTTCTCATCATCGGCGGCATTGTCGGCCTGATCGAAGCCAGCCTCTTTTATTTCGTCGGCCTACTCGTTGACACCCTTCGAACAGCCGACGCGGCCACCATCTGGGCCGATCACGGCTGGATGCTCGCCGGCATGGCCCTGACCGTTATCGTTTTCAGGACGCTGGCACTTTCGGCCAGTACATTGATCAACGAGCAGGCGCTGGTACCAGCCTTCTTTTCGCTGGTGCGTTGGCAATCGCATCGCCGCGTCCTGCGCCAAAGCTTCCGCTTCTTCCAGGATGATTTCGCTGGCCGCATCGCAACAAAGGTCATGCAATCGGGCCAGGCGCTCGGCGACTTTCTGATCAATCTCATCCAGAGCATCTGGTTTTTCGTCGTCTTCTCCGTAACATCAATCGGTCTTTTCGCCGCCCTCGACTGGCGCCTCGCCGGTCTCCTCGCGCTATGGTTCGCGATTTATGCCGGCGTACTCTATCGTACACTTCCAGAAGTCAGGCGCCGCGCCAAAGCCATGAGCTATGCCCGCTCCAGCCTCAACGGGCGCATCGTCGACAGCTACACGAATATCCAGACCGTCAAACTCTTCGCAGGCACCGACAAGGAAGACCAGTTCGGCCGTGAGGCAGTCGAAGAAATGCTCGAAGCCGCCCGCGCCTACACCCGGTTGGTCTCGGGTCTTCGGATCACGCTTGCCGGCGTCAACGGCGCCCTGATCACGGGCGCCGGCGCCCTTGGCATCTGGCTCTGGAGCAACGGCTCGATCACCGTCGGCGCGGTCGCCGTCACCTTGGCTCTGGTTCTGCGCATCAACAACATGTCGGGCTGGATGATGTTTCAGTTCAATGGCATCTTCCGCGACCTCGGCACCCTTCAGGATGTCATCTCGACCGTCTCCATGCCCATCGCGGTCAAGGACCAGGCCGGTGCGAACGCTCTCGGTGATGTCCGCGGCGAGGT
>CAZWCL010000417.1:0-1283 GCA_964632265.1 uncultured Hyphomicrobiaceae bacterium
ACCGGCGGGGTTTCCGTTTTCGCTCAGCAGTTCTGCAACATATTCGGCGCACGCACGATCGCGACGTCATCCAGCAACGACAAGCTCGAGCGCATGCGCAGCCTCGGTGCGGCGGACGTTGTCAACTACCGCGAGACACCGGACTGGGACGCCCGCGTTCTCGAACTCACCGGCGGCGTCGGTGTCGACCGTGTCATTGAGGTTGGCGGCCCGGGTACGCTCGGCCGTTCGATTAATGCCGTGCGTGTGGGCGGCGCCATTTCGCTTATCGGCATCCTCAGCGGTGGCGGTGGCGAAATCGTACCCACCGGCCTGATGCGCAAATCCATCACGCTCCGCGGCATCTACGTCGGCTCGCGCGATATGTTCGCCGAGATGAACCGGGCGATCATCGCCCACGCCATAGTGCCGCCCGTCACCGAAACCTTTCCATTCGATGATGCCCGCGCCGCCTATCAGACGATGCGTCGGGCTTCCCACTTTGGTAAGCTCGTAATCGAGATGTGATGAGACCGAGACATGAGCGAAGCTCTGATTATCATCGACGTCCAGAACGACTTTTGCCCCGGCGGTGCGCTAGGTGTGCCGCAAGGCGACGAGATCGTCACGCCGGTCAACGTCCTCATGGCAGCCCACGATGGCCCCGTGATCGCAACGCAGGACTGGCATCCGGCAGGCCACGCGTCGTTCGCCTCCAGCCATCCCGGCAAGGCGCCGTTCGAGACGATGACGATGCCCTACGGCGAACAGGTCCTCTGGCCGGATCACTGCATCATCGGCTCGCCTGGCGCAGCGTTTCACGACAGCCTGGATATCGACCGCGCCGACTTGATCGTCCGCAAGGGTTTTCGTTCCGCGATTGACAGCTATTCGGCATTTTTCGAAAATGACCATACGACGCCTACGGGACTTCACGGCTACCTCCAGACGCGCGGTGCCAGCCGGATCGTCCTCGCCGGCCTCGCATACGATTTCTGCGTCCTTTATTCCGCCCTCGACGCCGCCCGCCTGGGTTATCGGGTCCGTGTCATCGAGGACAACTGCCGCGCCATCGACCTCGATGGCTCCAAAGCGGCGGCACGACAGGCGATGCAGGACGCCGGCGTCGCCCTTGTCTGAAGATATAGCGTGTGCCGGTACGCGCCGTGACGTGAGGGGGAACAACTCACCCGAGCCCTCACGAGGCCACTCCTCCAGGGAGCGCATGCGACCCGGCCCGTTGGGCCGCGCCCGCGCAGGCGCAGGCCAGCCCCGCTGGCCGGTACGCGCCGTGAGCGCAAAAA
>CAZWCL010000417.1:1383-3623 GCA_964632265.1 uncultured Hyphomicrobiaceae bacterium
AAAAACTCAGCGCATGCGACCCGGCCCGTTGGGCCGCGCCCGCGCAGGCGCAGGCCAGCCCCGCTGGCCGGTACGCGCCGTGAGCGCAAAAAACCACAGCTAATCCTTCGGGACATCCCGCATCAGCCAGGCGAGCGGCACCGCGGCCGCCGATGCCAGGGCGAACAAATAGAACGCATTTATGTAACCGATCATCGCCGCCTGCCGATGGATCTCGCCTGAGAGTGCGGCGAGCCCGCCGAGCGTGTTCATGCTCCACTCGCCGGCGAGACTCGGATCTTCGAGTGCGCGGTTAAAGGGTGAAATCTTCTCCGTCATTGTCGCGTAGTTTTCCGCCGTAGAGCGGATCAGCAGCACGATCGACGTCGATATGAATATGCTCGAGCCGAAATTGCGCAGCAGATGGAAGAACGACATCCCTTCCGTGACCCGGTGCGTCGGCAGCGTCGCAAACGCCAGCACCGACATCGGCGTGAACGCCAGCCCGAACCCAAAGCCTTGGCAGAAGTTCGTCCAGAACACGTCGAAATTCGTCATGTTGAGGTCGAGTTGCGCCATCCACCACCCGGACGCCGCCTGGATTGCCAAACCGGCCGCCAGCGCCGCGCGCGCGTTCCACCGCGTCGCTTGCACGACGATAACGAACGACGCCAGATTACCAAGCCCGCGCCCGCCGAGCAGAACGCCGATCAGGCCCTCGGGATATCCCTTGAGATCGGTCAGCAGGCCGGGGAAAAGCACCATGGGAGTGAACATCAGCATACCCATGACGGTGATCATCACCAGGCCCATCGCATAGTTCCGGTCGGCGAGTAGGCGCGGGTCGAAGAACGGTTCGCGGGTCGTCAGGCAGTGGACAATGAAGATCCAAAGCGCAATGGCCGCGAGGGTCACTTCGACGACGATCTCGGTTGATTGGAACCAGTCGAGTCGCTGGCCGCGGTCGAGGGCGAGCTGCGCCGAAGCAATCGCGATCCCAAGTGCGAGAAATCCGGTCCAATCGAACCGCATCGGCCGCCGCTCGGTATGCTGCGAGAGTGCGAACCAGACCAGCGTCGTGGCGATGAAGCAGGGCGGCACGACCATCAGGAAGGCGCCGCGCCAGTTAAATGCCTCGGAAATGAGCGCGCCGAGCACCGGCCCCAGGATCGGCCCGAACACAGCGCCCATGCCCCACATCATCATGACCATCGGGTGCAGGACCCGCGGGAACGAGGCAATCAGGATGCCCTGTCCCATCGGCATGATCGGTGCGCTGAACAAGCCTTGTCCGATGCGGTAGAATACAAGCGACTCAAGGTCTTGAGCAAGTCCGCACATCAGCGAAAAAAACGAAAAGCCGAGCATCGCAACGAACATTGTGTTGCGCCACCCGAAACGGTTCGAGAGCCAGCCAACGAGTGGCGTGGCGATCGCCGTTGCAACAACGTTGAATGTTACGACCCAGGCGATCTGGTCCTGCGTCGCCGACATCGCGCCTTTGATTTGCGGCAGCACCACATTGGCGAGCGTCACCGACATGCCGAACAGCAAGGTGGTAAGCTGCACCATGACCAGGATCAGCCATTGGCGTGCGGTGATCGAGCCAATGCCGATGGGTGCGGTTTGTACGGACATGCGGCGTGGTGGTTCGCGCTATGAACGGTCGCCGCTTGCGCGTGAGCCGCGTGAGTGATTGGCGACGCATGAACGGGCTGCCGTGACTAAAAAACAGGCACTCAAGCATAGATCGTTTCCGTATTTTACGGAAGCTCTGATCGATCGCGGTTGCAATTCCCGATCTGATCTATCTTCGAGTGCATGCCGTCTCTGAAAGTTCTAACAGCCTGCTAAGGCGTGTTGCGCTTTTCGCGGCGCCATCGCGCCGACCTAACCGGGCTAAGCTCGTCCGCCCAAAGATTCAGAAGCTTAGAGGCCCATAGGCGCGAAAAATAGTACAGGCTGGCGCCTAGGCATGTCCGGTCGCATTACGCTCGGCGAGGCGCGTTCTGAGGTCGATGCATGCGGTTTGCCGCGCCGACTTCGAACCGGACGGTCCATAGTGCAGGTGTACTTCGTCAGCTCTGATCTTTGCGCCGTGCTGCCGGATCGTTGCGAGATTGAGTGTCGCCGATGGATCATCTACGACCAGGACATCACGAACCCGGCGAACGCCCCGGCCGGTCCGGCGAATGAAAAGCACTAACGCGGGCGGCGTTGGCGGGCAGCCCCTGAGCGAATATGCTGTATGCGGATAGATA
>CAZWCL010000418.1:0-3609 GCA_964632265.1 uncultured Hyphomicrobiaceae bacterium
GCTATGACTAAGGCCGGCCAATGGGAGCGGATGGCCGCCGAGATCGACGATGATACGCTCAGGCTCTTTTGCGCCATTGGCCGCCATGATGAGATCTCAGCAGCGATCGAGCACCGCTTCGGCGGCCTTTCCGACACAATCAATCCCGGCACCTCCACAGTGGTGCGCGACGACCTCCCGCCGGACGTCCTTCAGGACATCAAAGGGATTCCGACCAAATTCGAAGGCTATCGGCCAATGAGTTGATGTTACCCGGAGCTGGCGAGGCCACTCTCGTTCGTTTCGTACCGATGTAGCAGGCCGATGAGAATCTCAAGCGCCGGCTATAAGCCATTCGTCATGCGACCACTAATTTGCTGCTGGACCACGGGCTTCATTCGTTGCGTCCGCGGATCGCATCGAGCACGGCGGCGGTGACATCTTCGGTCCGCGCCTCGCCAACAAGATCGGGCGTGTGAAAGCGCCGATCCGCCGTGACGCGCTCGATTGCCGTCATCAAGCGCCCAGCGGCGGCCGTCTCGCCGAGATGCTCGAGCAGCATGACGCTGGACCAGAACGTGCCGACCGGATTCGCGATCCCCTTGCCCATGATGTCGAACGCTGATCCGTGGATCGGCTCGAACATGGATGGAAACGCCCTTTCCGGGTTGAGGTTCGCCGTCGGTGCAATCCCGAGCGAGCCGGAAAGCGCAGCCGCCAGGTCGGACAGCACGTCGGCGTGAAGGTTCGTTGCAACCACCGTGTCGATCGATTGCGGCTTGGCAACCATGCGCATTGTCATCGCATCGACCAACATTTTGTCCCAGGTGACGTCGGGAAACTCGGCTGCGATTTCGACGGCGATTTCATCCCACATTACCATCGCGTGGCGTTGGGCATTTGATTTCGTGACGACCGTCAGCAGCTTGCGCGGGCGCGACTGCGCAAGGCGGAACGCGAACCGCATGATGCGTTCGACGCCAGCGCGTGTGAACATCGCAACGTCGGTCGCCGCCTCGAGCGGCGAGCCCTGATGAACCCGACCGCCGACACCTGCGTATTCGCCCTCCGAGTTCTCACGCACGATCACCCAGTCGAGTTCCTTGTCTGTAACGCCGCGGAGCGCAGATGTGATGCCCGGCAGGATCCGCGTCGGGCGAACATTGGCGTACTGGTCGAACGGCTGGCAAATCGCGAGCCTCAAGCCCCACAGGGTGATGTGGTCCGCAATATCGGGATGACCCGCAGAGCCGAACAGGATTGCATCATGCCCGCGGATCTGGTCGCGGCCATCCTCGGGCATCATCCGCCCATGCTCGAGATAGTAGGCACCGCCCCAATCGAATGCGTCGACGGAGAACTCGAAATTTCCATCCCGCTCCGCAACGGCGTTGAGGACCTCCACACCGGCTGTCACGACCTCGGTACCAATGCCATCCCCCGGGATCGCAGCGAGTTTGTATTTTTTCAAAGTGCGCCTCGTTCGATGTTTGGGTCGGTCGCAAGCAGACTACAGGCGTTACCGATCACTCGGCCGCCATCGCTCGCTGATGGCAAAAGCAGGAGGCATTGATCGCCACTTCGGCCCGCGCCGTGGCGATATCCAGCTTTTGCTTGATCAGCCGCGCCTCCGCCGTATTCGTCTCGCCTCGTTGCATGAAGCATTCCCAGAGCCCGTGCAAGCTCCAGACATTGTCGCGGTGCTGCCAAGGGCGCGCCAGCGATCCGTCGACACCCAGGTCGGCGCGGTAGACCGCTTCCGCCTCGGTATAATGACCTTGCTCCATGAGTAGCGCACCAAGCGCATGCCGAGCGGGCTGCATCCAGCCCCAAGGCTCGTCGTACGGCAGATCATCGTCGTGTTGAACGGCACGGCGCAGATGTACAAAGGCCGCATCGTAATTGCCACGGCGGTACTCGAGTTCGCCATCGAGCATGGCGGCAGCGATTTCGAGAAGATCGGCGACAGTGTTGTTGTGGACACGGCGCTTGTCTGAAACTCTGGCGCGAGCCGCCACAAAGTCCTCGCGAACACTTTCGGCCTCGGCAGTTTCGCCAAGTGCGGCGTGCGCGACACCCTTGGCATAAAGCATTATCGCTGTCGTTGCCTGATAAAGCTCGCTATCGGTTGGCAGCTCCTGAGCGATGATTTCCCGCCATTTACCAAAGCGCACCATCACGTGCTGCTTCATCGCCATGTAGCCTTCGAGAAAATCGCCCATGGGCGGTGACGGGATGCGTAGCACATCTTCCGGCGTCGTCTCGATGATCTCCTCCGCCGCCGCCATGGCGGGCGTGTACTGGCCAAGAAACATGGCGCCGTAAATCTGAAAGTGCAGGTTGTGTGTGCGGTAGAGCGTATAGACGTTCAGCGGGCCTTCGCGCTCGAGATATTTGCGGTCTGCTTCCGTCGCCTTTTGATTGTAAACGACCACGTCACGGTAGTGCCCGCACAGGATATCGATATGGGTCGGCATGTGGATGAGGTGGCCCGCATCGGGCACAAGTGTGCGCAACCGGTCGCCCTGGCGCAGTGCGCGTTCGGGAAACGGCGACATCTCCATCAAGTGGCAGTAGAGATGAAGCAGGCCAGGGTGATCCCAGGCACGTGGCATGGTCTCGAACGCTTCATCGAGTGCCGCGAGAGCCTCATCGGTTCTGGCGTCGGCGGCCGCTTCGCCCGTTTTGAGATCCCACATCTGCCATGGGGTTTCGTTCATGATTGCTTCGACGAAGACCGTGCGCACTTCGAAATCGCCCCGGTGAGCCTCGAAAACTCTGCGCATCGCATCCGTGTAGTCGCGGTTCCATGGGCTCATGTCATCGATCGGCTCGGCCTGCGGATAGCGCGCCTCGAGCGCTCGGATGAGATCTGCCTCCACCGGTGTGACACCCTCGATGCTTGAAAGCGCATCCTGCATTGCTTTGTAGGCAGCGCTGAGCGCCTTGGCGCGTCCCTTCGGATCATAAAGATGCCACGGCAGATTATAGTTGGGCCCGGTAGCATAGGAGATTCCCCAGTATGCCATGGCACAGGCCGGGTCGGCCTCGGCAGCCTTGGTGAAACATTTGATTGCCTCACCGTGATTGTAGCCGTAGGTCCAATTCAGCCCACGATCGAACCACATCTGAGCTTCGTCAGAGTTGGTTGTTACGCGTCGGGTGTGGGAGCCCAGATCATAATAATCACTGTTTGACATGGCTGGCCTCTCGGGTGCGCGCCGGCATGATTTCTCGTCAGCGACTATTGCACCACGCGCCGCACCCGACAACGCCTTCGCGCTCGATCACGTAGCCGATTTAGCAGGTAATGGCACGGACGAATCCGCCACCTGCTTGATGCGTAGCAGCCCGCCCGATAGCGTTCGCCCCAACTTGGCCACGCGGTCGGCAGACCGGCTGCATGGCTCACGAACACCTGATCCAGGGAGGCCTGATGAGTATCAACGGCAAAGCCTATATAGCCGGTGCCTGGGAGCACCCGACCCGCAAAGCGGTCGACAAGTCTCTCGCCGAACTGCACGCCGACGTCGCAAAGGGCGCGCTCGATGATGCCGGCCTCTCGTCTGACGACGTCGATGGCTATTTCTGCGCCGGGGATGCACCAGGCCTCGGGCCGATCAATATGGT
>CAZWCL010000419.1:0-3595 GCA_964632265.1 uncultured Hyphomicrobiaceae bacterium
CTCAAGAAGATTGCCGACGAGATCAAGGACTACCTCGCGATCCTCGCCTCGCGCGCACGCGTGATCGACATCATCAAGGACGAACTGACCAAAATCCGCGACGAGTTCGCCAAGCCGCGGCGCACCGAGATCCTCGACATCGAGGGCGATGTCGACGACGAATCGCTGATCCAGCGCGAGGATGTCGTCGTCACGGTCACCCACCGCGGCTACATCAAGCGCGTGCCGCTAACGACATACCGGGCGCAACGCCGCGGCGGCAAGGGCCGCTCCGGGGCGACGACGCGCGACGAAGACTTCGTGACGCAGATCTTCATTACGTCGACCCATACGCCGGTGCTGTTCTTCTCGTCACGCGGCATGGTCTATCGCATGAAGGTCCACCGCCTGCCGCCAGCTAACCCGCAATCTGTCGGCAAAGCGCTTATCAACCTGCTGCCGCTCGAACAGGGCGAGTGGATCACATCGATTCTGCTCCTGCCGGAAGAAGCAGAACAATGGCACGGCCTCGAGCTGATGTTCGCGACCAAGCGCGGCAATGTGCGCCGCAACAGCTTGGCCGACTTCGAAAATATCAACCGTAACGGCAAGATCGCGATGAAGCTCGACGAAGGCGACCAGATCGTCTACGTCGCCATCTGCACGCCCAACGACGACGTCCAACTCACCGCCTCGCTGGGCCAATGCATCCGCTTCCCCGTGACGGACGTGCGTGTCTTCAAGGGGCGCGATTCGACAGGCGTGCGTGGCATCCGCCTGGATAGCGGCGCCGAGGTCATCTCGATGTCGATCCTGCGCCATGTTGAAGCAACGCCGGCGGAGCGAACGGCCTATCTCAAGCAAGCCTCCGCTTTGCGCCGAGCCCAGACGGGCGAGGAAACGGCGGACGAAATTGTCGAGATCGATGTCGACGAAGAGGACGAAACAAACGGCGCGGCCGAAATCACGCCGGAGCGTTTCGCTGAACTTTCAGGCCGAGAGCAGTTCGTCCTGACGCTGTCCGAGCGGGGCTACGGCAAGCGCTCGTCGGCTTACGAGTACCGCGTCTCCGGGCGTGGCGGTAAAGGGATTGCGGCGATGGTCGTAAACGAGCGCAACGGCCCCTTGGTCGCGTCGTTTCCGATCGATGACGGTGACCAGATCATGCTGGTAACCGACGCCGGCAAACTGATTCGCTGCCCGATCCAGGATGTGCGCATCGCCTCACGCAATACCCAAGGTGTTCGAGTCTTCCGGACTGACGAGAACGAGCGCGTGGTGTCGGTCGAGCGTATATCGGAAGAAGTCGCGGGCGAGACTGGCGAAACCGGTGACGACGACGGTAGCGCAGCGGACATTGCGCCTGAGGGCGATGATGATGGTGGCGGCGGCAACGCCACGTAGGCGGCGGCGTTTCGCTATAATCATTGTGCCCGTGAAGACTGGAGCCGAGATGAACATCGGATTAAATCGTCGTCTCGAATACGCCTCAGTCTCTTTGGTTTGAAGGAGCGAATAAGGCGCGTCTCGTAATGCGTCTCGCTTTATCCGGCCGCCCGAACATGGAGCGCCACCGGTCCCGGGCCGATGGGACCCGTGACCCCCGGTATGACCGTGACCCTAGTTACCCCAGATCGCGCGGCGCCAATCCTTTTCCGGCGCAGCGCGGGCCGTTGAGGTGCGCGGCCGGTCCACTGGTTGCGAGAAGGGGTTTTCACGCCGCTCCGACGCTGCCCTTTTCGAAGATGACACGACGGCGTCCGAGTTTTTCGTCTTGGACTTGCTCACGTGCAGCCGTCGCTTGACGCCGGGCGCCTTTTCGTACGCGCCACCGGCTATGGCCCCAGCAGTCGCAACGGTGCGCCGTTTGGCGTGCAGTTCGGTTGCCTGCTTATCGAAGGCGTCGAGGGTCTTGACCGGCTGCTTCGACGCGACATGAACGATTTTATAGCCTTCTCGCTGCATCGTATCGAGCAGGCGCTGTATGGCATTGGCGCTCGACGGCTGGATGTCGTGGAAAAGGATGATCCCGCGGCCGCGCGCGCGAAGCTGCTTCATGACCGTCGCGTAAACGCGGTCGGATGATTTGGTGCGGTAGTCGTTGGAATCGATGTCGATCGAAAAGATGCCGAGATCACGCTCTTTCCCGTAAGCGATCATTGCGTTCGGGTCGGCAAGATAGGGAAAGCGGAAGAAGGGCGAGATAGGACGTTTGGCGGCAATACGCACGGCGCTGATGCCGAGTTCAACTTCGCCGCCGGCGCGCCGGGCACTGCGGCGCTGGAGATTTTTGTGAGACCAGGTGTGGTTCGCGATCGTGTGACCGGCATCGGCCACTTCGCGTACCATGGCCGGATCGGACACGGCCATGCGCCCGACCATGAAAAACGTCCCCTTCGTGCAGTGACTAGCCAACGCCTTGAGTACCTTGCGCGTATGGCGGCGCAACGGGCCATCATCGAACGTCAGCAGAACCTCACGATCGCGCAACAGGTTGTCGGCCCCGTACTGCAGCCCCCCGTAGAGCTTGCCACCGGTGGTGTCGAGCGTGACCGTCCGCGCGACGCTGATGGCGTTGTCATTGGCGCAATTGGCCTTTGCGGCGAGCGTCATCGGACCGGCTGCAATAGCGGCGGAAGCGGCCAGGACACTGGCGCAGCGAGACAAAACAGAAAGGGTCAAGGTCGAATCCTCGGACGTATCAGCATGATCGTTCGATCGGTCGTGTGGCGGAGATCTGGCCGCCCGGCGCCCGTATGCGGGCTGCCGTCCGACGTCCACCGTTAACCTATCTTTTGGCGTAGCCTCAAAGCGATAGCAAGTTGGGCGACCGCGAAAAACTGATTCTCCGCTCGAAGCGTTGCTCGGAGGATGCATCTTGCATCACCAGTCTTGTCTCGCTACCGCGTTGTGTTACTTGGTTGAACTTACCGCATCTGTTTTCATTAACTGACGCAGCGCCTTCCCGCACGTCCCTTCCCCAGCGAAAGCAGGACCCTCGGTCCAACCGGGCGGTCGCGCACGGGTTCGCCAATGATACCCAGGGGGCGCAAACGGCCCCCCAAGGTCCCCATGGCCTCCCCGGCCCGGTGCCCTGTGGCGTCCATTCTGGATTAAGAAACGGCGCGGGCTCCCGGCGACCGGGTACACGGAGGCTGACATATGCTTGAGCAAAGTGAAACAAATACCGCCGACGTGCGCGCAGACGCCGAGGGGCCGGTTGACAGCGGTCTCGTGCGCAACGTCTCAGAAGCTTTGGGCGGACTCGATGACGAACGTGTGCGCCGTTACGTATCAGACTTGCGCGCACCGGATCTCGCCGACCTGATCGAGCATCTCAATGCCCAGGAGCGCGTCTCGTTCGTACAGGCTCTCGGCACAGACATCGACTACGAGATCTTCTCTGAGCTTGACGAGGCTGTTCGCGACCAACTCTCGGAGGACCTGCCGAACGAGTACCTCGCGCGTGCTGTCACTGAACTCGATTCAGATGACGCAGCCTATGTGCTCGAGAGCCTCGAGCCGGAGGACCGCGAAGAAGTTCTCGATCAGCTCACGACGACGGATCGGTCCGCGCTCCTGCGCAACCTCGAGTATCCCGAGGAGACGGCCGGCC
>CAZWCL010000420.1:0-3579 GCA_964632265.1 uncultured Hyphomicrobiaceae bacterium
AACGGCTTACCGATCTTCGGCGCGAATGCATCAAGGATCCATTGATCGAGACTATCGATTCGCCGGAGCGGCGCCGATATTGTTTCGTGACTGCCCCCTACACGCATGACGCCGCCACCCTCCAATCGAGACTGATCGGAGACGAGGCGTGTTGCAATGCCATGCGCCGGTTCAAACAGGCCGCAGGGCAAGCCTACGTGGCCGGGCAGGACGACCGGTCCCTGCTCGACCGCACGCAGATTTTCACGCTGTTTTTCAAGATTTTCTTCCTGCTGGTAATCCTCGTGATCTCGATACTGCTCGCGTTCCGCCGCGATCGCATCAAACGCCTCTACGGCGCTCTGGGACACCGGATCGACCGCGGCGTGCTGATCGGGGCGCTGGCGATGTTCTTGCTGCCCATAATGAACCACGCCTATCTACTCGGCACTGAGCTTCTTTATGGCGCCAATGACGTCCTCGGCAACGCCGATGATGTCAGCTATTACCGCATCCCCTACGTCCTTTCGATGGCGTTCGTTGGCTGGGGGTTCATCATCATGCTGTCGTTCATCCGGAGCGGCGACAAGGATGCCGATCAACTCGCAAAGATTCTCGGCACACTGGCATCCGGCGTCTTCGTTCTGAACTACGACACCGTGATCGACTACGCCGTGCGCCTTGCTGGCCCTGGCGCCGGAAATCAGGCGGTGGGCGCCATGGTGGGGCTCGCCGTCGCGCTTTGGGGCGTGCTCGCTGCGCTTTATCTGGCCGACCGGACCAGCAACCCACGCGCCGTGAAACCCGGCCACTCCCCGGCTCGTCCAACCAGCGACCCCAACGAAGGGGGCGCACCCTCGTGACCGCAGGCAAGCCCTGCCAGCGTGCATGCCTGGGGCGAAAATAATTCCCGCTAAGCCGAAGCCGTCGGCGCGTTCTGGTCGAGCAGACCTTCGGCCTTCAGGTCTGACCAGAGCGCTGCCGGCACGTCCACGCGGACAAGTTCCGCGTTTTGGCGCACCTCCTCCGGCTTGACGGCACCAAGAACGACGGCTGCGACGGCTGGATGGCCGAGGCAGAAGTGAATGGCCGCCGCCGGCAGCGCAACCCCATGGGCGTCGCAGACCTTCTCGATCCGTCGGCATTTCTCGAGAATTTCAGGTGGCGCGGGTTTGTAGTTGTATTTCGCCCCCTCAAAGGCGCCGGTCGCGAGGATGCCCGAATTGTAGACGCCGCCAAGCATCACGCCGACGTTTTTTTGCAAAGCGATAGGCAGCACCTCACAGAGTGCCGGCTGCTCCAGCAGCGAATAGCGTCCAGCCATCAACAGGCAGTCGAAATCGCCCTCTTTCAGGTAGCGCGCGGCGAACTCGGCCTGATTGAGACCAAGCCCATAGCCTTTGATGGTCCCCTCGTCGCGCAATTTCTCAAGTGCCTTCTGGCCGTCGTCAAGAACCTGACGGAACAGCTTTTCAGCAGTTTCGGCATCGTAGTTCCAGGCATCGGCATCATGGACCAGTAGCACATCTGCACGCGGCAGGCCGAGACGGACAAGCGAATGCTCGAACGATTTCATGATGCCATCGTAGGAATAATCCGGCATCACATCGAACTCGAGCCCACCGACAAAGCGCGACGTCCTGGTGCGTCCTTGCGGTGCAGGTTTCATCCAACGGCCGACCTTCGTTGACAGGACAAAGCTGTCACGCGGCTGGCGGCGCAGGATCGTGCCGGCACGATGCTCGGCCATGCCCTGGCCGTAGAACGGTGCAGTGTCAAACAGTGTGATGCCCGCTTCGACGCCCGCCTCGATCGTCGCAAGCGCGGTTTTGTCGTCAAGCACCTCGTAGATGTCACCGAGCGGCGCCATGCCAAGACCGAGCGCCGTAACCTCAAGCCCCGTGCGGCCAAGCGTTCGGGTCGGGAGCGATGTCATGGTGGACATGGGGTAGCCTCTTTGTTCAGAAAATTCCGCACAACCGCGAGACGCCCAATAAAGATTATGTCTCCATGGCTCATGCGGAAGCCATCTTTACGGATGCATGATTTGAAAGGCGGGCCCATGGAACCCGCCTTGCCCAGTCACGCAATTGACCGTTTCGCGATCGCCTCAGCTCGTCGGGTGCTTCGGCATGATGTCGGTGCACACGAGGATCTTGTTTTCCTGCGCGATGAGCGCGCCGAGTTCGGCGGACTTCTGCGTGTAGGTAATCCAGTCCTGATCTTCCCACATGGCGGCACGCTTGGTCGCCCGGTCGGCAATGTCCTTGTAGACCCAGATATGGACATACTGGTTGACGTCACCGACCTCGGTTGTGGCCCAAACGACCGGCTGGCCGAGATGCTTCGTCTGCGCAGACTGGCCATATTGCTTGTAGAGCTCGATGTGCTTTTTGATCATGCCGGGACGGCAGGTGTAGGTGCGCATGTCGAGGATCATGAAAACTCTCCTTGTACTCAATCGATGGAACGAAAGAACGGTGTTTTGTCGTATCAGAATACACCGGCCTTTTCCCACGCGTCGCGCGCACCCATTCCCGACCTGATCGCCTTCTCGCCTTCGCCTTCAGTGGCCGTTTTCCGCCGTGCCGCCGGTATGCCGCCGTCGAACGGCTGCACAACAAGTTTAGGCTGCTTTATGTGCGCTGCCGCCACCAGCCGCAACAGCATGCCCGTGGTTGCTTTTCGAGGCGTGACGCAGCGCGGAAAATGGCTATATTCGCCGCACATTTTGTAATGAGAAATGGCTGACCATGACCGCCGATAAAGCCAACACATGGCAACGTCCCGAGAACCTGCATCCGGCGCGTTCGTTTCAGGACATGATCCTGACGCTGCAACAATTCTGGGCGGCACAAGGCTGCGTCGTGCTCCAACCTTATGACATGGAGGTCGGCGCCGGCACGTTTCACCCGGCGACAACGCTACGCTCGCTGGGACCGCGCCCGTGGAATGCAGCCTACGTTCAGCCCTCACGCCGGCCAAAAGATGGCCGCTACGGCGAGAATCCGAACCGCCTGCAACATTATTATCAGTTCCAAGTGATCATGAAGCCGTCACCCCCCGACATCCTCGACCTTTATCTGGCAAGCCTCGACGCGATCGGCATCGACACCAGCGTCAACGATATCCGTTTTGTGGAAGACGACTGGGAAAGCCCGACACTGGGCGCATGGGGCCTTGGCTGGGAGGTATGGTGCAACGGCATGGAGGTGACACAGTTCACGTACTTCCAGCAGGTTGGCGGCTTCGATTGCAGACCTGTCTCCGGCGAGATCACATACGGCCTGGAGCGCCTTGCAATGTACGTCCAGGGCGTGGATCGGGTCTACGATCTCAACTTCAATGGCCGCGATAGCGATGATCCGCGCCGCCTGACATATGGCGATGTCTTCCTGCAGGCGGAACAGGAATATTCCCGCTTCAATTTCGAGCACGCCGACACCAGCCAGCTTCTGCGCCACTTCACGGATGCGGAGGCGGAATGCCGGTCGTTGATCGAAAAAGGCCGCAAGTCCGATACCGAACACGAAATGGCGCTGCCAGCCTACGACCAGTGCATCAAGGCGTCCCACATATTCAATCTGCTCGATGCCCGCG
>CAZWCL010000421.1:0-3556 GCA_964632265.1 uncultured Hyphomicrobiaceae bacterium
CGCTGAATGGTTCGCCGGCCTCGGTAAGCCAAACAATACCGGCACGAAGCTCTTCCAGATCTCTGGCCACGTTGAGCGCCCCTGCGTTGTCGAGGAGGAAATGGGAATTCCCCTGCGCGAATTGCTCGAGCGTCATGCCGGCGGTGTTCGCGGTGGCTGGGATAACCTACTCGCCGTTATTCCGGGCGGATCATCAGTGCCATGCCTCGCCAGCGACGTCTGCGGCGATATCACGATGGACTTCGACGCGCTGCAAAAAGCGAAGTCGGGTCTCGGCACCGCAGCCGTCATCGTAATGGACAAGTCCACTGACATCATCAAGGCGATCGGACGTCTGTCGTATTTCTACAAGCATGAGAGCTGCGGCCAATGCACACCCTGCCGTGAGGGTACGGGCTGGATGTGGCGTGTGATGCAGCGCCTGGAGCGCGGCGATGCGGAACTATCTGAAATTGATATGCTGCTCGACGTAACCAAGCAGGTTGAAGGCCACACGATTTGTGCGTTGGGCGACGCTGCCGCATGGCCGATCCAGGGTCTCATCCGGAATTTTCGTCCCGTCATCGAACAGCGCATAGCAGACCGCCGCAGCGCGCGCATCGCAGCCGAGTAGTCAGCCGCTTCCCGGTCCCCGGTCCCTCGCCGGCGGCCGCGGGAGATGCCTTGGCGGCGGCGCCCCGAAACGAACGTGTATCGTCTGGTCTAAGACGCTGCTTTGCGACTTGCCTTGAAGATCCCTTCGGTCGTTAGGATATCGGGTATGAACTCATTCAAACCCCGTGTCGAAAATCCGCGAATAGAGCGCTTGTGCGCCGCGCACGCTTGTTGAGAGAAGATAGCAAGTGGCGGTCGCAGATTCTGGCCAACGCCTGGCAGGTCGCGCCAGCAACAGCTTCGACGACCGCGCCAAATCGTCCGGGGATGAGCACTAGCGCTTCGCCTTTTCGCATTGTAACAGTTCGCAATGCGTTCGCTGCCCAGATCGGCGGCGTAAGCCATGAGCTTTTATAGTCCTGTCGAGGTTACTCGTCTGCAATGCCAAAAACACTGCTCATCGATAACGAAGAGATAGAGGTCGAAGACGGCTTGACATTGCTGCAGGCGTGCGAGCAGGCGGGTCGCGAAGTCCCCCGGTTTTGCTATCACGAGCGCCTCTCGATCGCCGGCAACTGCCGCATGTGTCTCGTCCAGGTCGACGGTATGCCCAAGCCTGTTGCTTCATGTGCAATGGGTGTTAACGATTTGCGCCCGACGCGTGATGGCACGCCGAACCGGATCGACACCCGCACCCCCCTCGTCAAGAAGGCTCGCGAAGGGGTTATGGAGTTTCTGCTGATCAATCATCCGCTCGACTGCCCGATCTGCGATCAGGGCGGCGAATGTGATTTGCAGGATCAGGCCATGGCCTACGGCGTCGGCGGATCGCGCTATGATGAAAACAAGCGCGCTGTCGATGAGAAATATCTCGGTCCCCTGATCAAGACGCACATGACGCGCTGCATTCAGTGCACACGCTGCGTCCGCTTCATGACGGAAGTTGCCGGTATCGAGGAACTCGGCGCTATCGGCCGCGGCGAAGACATGGAAATCACGACATATCTCGAGCAAGGCATGCTCTCGGAAATGTCCGCGAACGTCGTCGATCTTTGTCCGGTCGGCGCGCTTACGCATCGGCCCTGGGCACATAACATGCGCCCGTGGGAACTCCGCAAAACAGAATCGATCGACGTTATGGATGCCGTCGGATCAGCCATTCGCGTCGACACGCGCGGTCGTGAGGTCATGCGGATCTTGCCGCGCATCAATGACGATATCAACGAAGAATGGATTTCCGATAAGACACGCCACGTCGCCGATGGCCTGCGCACCCAGCGTCTTGACCAGCCTTACATCCGCCGCGACGGCCGCCTGCAACCGGCAAGCTGGGATGAAGCGCTTGACGTCGTCGCCGAGCGGCTGACCAGCACCGCCCCGGACAAGATTGGCGCCTATGCCGGCGATTTAGCCGCTTGCGAAGAGGTTTTCGCCCTCAAGGATCTCCTCGGTCGCCACGGCGTCGACCACCTCGATTGCCGGACGGCCGGTGA
Organism: uncultured Hyphomicrobiaceae bacterium; assembly: GCA_964632265.1. Classification (GTDB taxonomy): domain Bacteria; phylum Pseudomonadota; class Alphaproteobacteria; order Rhizobiales; family Hyphomicrobiaceae; genus CAJQQK01. The sequence continues at coordinate 2,088 of CAZWCL010000421.1, forward strand.
GCGTTTTGCGCGCGGCGCTGATCGCTCATCCTACCTGTTCAATGCTCAAATCGCCGCGCTCGACGTTGCCGACGCCATTTTGCTGATCGGAACCAACCCCCGCCTCGAAGCTGCGGTAATGAACGCGCGGATTTACACCAATTGGCGCAACAGCGACTTGAAGGTGGGGCTTGTCGGCGACGCTGCAAACCTGCGTTATGATTACGATCATTTGGGCACGTCGGCTGCCGACCTCGAAGCCATACTCAAGGGCGAAAATGCCTTCGCAGATGTCCTGAAGAATGCCGAGCGTCCGCTGGTTATCCTCGGCTCGGCCGCGACAGCCCGCGACGACGGCGCAGCCGTGCAGTCGCTAGCGGCACGGATCGCCGAGCTCGCCGCGGACGGCGTCAACGACGAATGGCCCGTTTTCAATGTGCTCCATACCGCCGCCGGCCGCGTTGGTGCGCTCGATCTCGACTTTTTGCCCCCGCCCGGTAGTACCGCCGCGCCGGCTGATTTCGAAACAGCATTTCTGCTGAACTGCGATGAGGCGGTCCTCGCCGATCTCGGCCACGCTTTTCGGATTTACATGGGTACGCATGGCGATGCCGGCGCCCAGGGAGCTGACGTGATCCTGCCGGGGGCTGCCTACACCGAAAAAAGCGCGACCTACGTAAATACCGAAGGCCGTCCGCAAATGACCCAGAAGGCGGCTTTCGCACCGGGGGACGCCCGTGAAGACTGGAAGATCATACGCGCCCTCTCTGGCCGGACAGGTAAGACACTGCCCTACGACACCCTTGAAGACCTACGAAAAAGCATGTACGCGGCCGTGCCGCATCTGGCCGCGCTCGGTCAGACGCCGACTTTCAACCGCGCGGACGTCCAGGCGCTTGCAGACATCAGCGCAGACGCGACCACAGATGCGTTCGTCCCCGCGATCAACGATTTTTATCTTTCTAACCCAGTGGCCCGTGCCTCCGCCATCATGGCTGAATTGAGTGCGCTACGTCACGCGGCACCACGGGCTGAGGCTGCTGAATAGACGCGGCCGCTGCGAGAATGGCCGGAAATATCTGGCATGACGACGACAAGAGAGCGGAATTGATAAGCCCATGTGGGAACAGGCGACAGAAATCTGGTGGAGCTACGGCTGGCCGACGATCATTATCGTGGGCCAAAGCGTACTCCTGATCGTCGCGCTGCTTCTGATCATCGCGTTTTTATTGCTAATGGACCGCAAGGTCTGGGCAGCCGTCATGATGCGTCGCGGGCCTAATGTCGTTGGTCCTTTCGGGCTCCTTCAGTCGTTCGCGGATCTTCTCAAATTCGTTCTCAAGGAACCGATCATCCCGGCGGGTTCCGATAAGAACATCTTTCTCTTGGCACCCATCGCCACGACGATTTGTGCGCTCGCCACATGGGCGGTCATCCCTGTCAATGAGAACGCCTGGGGCACCTGGGTGATTTCCGACATGAACGTCGGC
>CAZWCL010000422.1:0-3547 GCA_964632265.1 uncultured Hyphomicrobiaceae bacterium
ACGCGGCTGGCACCGAGCCACAAGTGGGCGGAACGGCGCGGCGCAGTATTCGTGGAGGCCGGTGCATGGCTCAGAGCGCAATATTTTCCTCAGACCGGTGAGACGCATTGGCGGGAGAGTGTCGACCGGGAGGTTCAGGCGACGCGCGCGTCGGTTGGTGTGTGCGATGTGACGACGCTCGGCAAAATCGACATCCAAGGCCGGGACGCGGCTCTGTTTCTCGACCGCGTTTATGCCAACACGTTTTCGACGCTCAAGGTCGGCCGGGTGCGGTATGGGTTGATGCTGCGCGAAGACGGTCATGTGATGGACGATGGCACGACGGCGCGGCTCGGTGAGCAGCATTTCCTAATGACGACGACGACGGCGAATTCGATCGCGGTGTTTCGCCATCTCGAGTTTTGCCGGCAATGCCTGTGGCCGCATCTTGATGTCCATCTGATGTCGGTGACGGAGCAGTGGGCCCAATTTTCGGTGGCCGGGCCCAATGCCCGGCGGCTGATCGAGAAGGTTGTCGCTGAGGGGCACGATCTGTCGAATGACGCATTCCCGTTCATGGCGTGCGGGACCGTGCGTTTGCAGGATGGCGTGACGGCGCGTCTGTTCCGGATATCGTTTTCCGGTGAGCTTGCCTACGAAATCGCAGTGCCAGCGCGCTACGGCAATGCCATGATGCGCATGCTCGTCGATGAGGCGGGGCCTGAATTCGGGGCGGTGCCATATGGCACGGAAGCGCTTGGTGTCATGCGGATCGAAAAGGGGCATGCAGCCGGCGGCGAACTCAATGGCCAGACCACTGCGCGGGATCTCGGTCTTGGGCGGATGCTGTCGAAGAAGAAAGATTTCATCGGCCGCGTGCTGGCGGCGCGAGCGGGCCTTATTGACGAAGACCGTCCGCGTCTGGTCGGTTTCCGGCCGGTCGACCGAACGCAGGAGTTAAAGTCTGGAGCGCACTTTATTGCACGCGGCGCCAAGGCGACACTTGCCGATGACGAAGGCTGGATGAGTTCGGCTGCCTATTCGCCAACGCTTGGCCATTGGATCGGGCTTGGCTTCATCAAGCGTGGAGGAGAGCGGCTGGGCGATAAGGTACGGGCCTATGATCCGGTGCGTGGCGGCGATGTGGAGGTCGAGATCGTCTCGGCGCATTTCGTTGATCCTGACGGGGAGCGGCTACGTGGGTGAGCGGATGGAAGGTGGTGGCGACATGCAACTTGAGGCGGATCAACCGCTCGCTGGCTTTACGACGCGCCAGAATGGCGTGGAGGTTGAAGGGCTGGACGGCTTTTCACTGGTGTCAGTTGCGCAGCGCACCGGTGGCGATACGGCGGCGGTTGGTGCGCGACTTGCTGAGGCCTTCGCCGGGCCGGGCGTGGACAGGTCCGACTTGCCGGCTGTCGGGTGCTCGCGGTTGGTCGGCGATGGCGGCCGGTTGATGGGGCTGCAGCCGGGGCATTGGTGGCTGTGGTCCGAGACGGGCGCGGGTTGTGTCGGGGCTCACGAGCGGATGGAGGCGCTCGTACAAGAGCACGATGGCCTCTACGTCACCGACCAATCGGACGCCTGGGTCGGTTTGCGGCTGAGCGGTCCGGGCGCAGGTGAGGTGCTTGAGCGGCTGACGACGATTGATACGGCGGCGGGTGTGTTCGTGGTGGATGGCGTGACGCGAACGGTGATGCATCACGTTGGTGTGGTCATGGTGCGCGAGGGCGAGACGCAGTGGCTGCTGCTTTCGGCCCGCTCGACAGCAGAGGATTTCAGGGATCGGATCGTTGGGGCCATTGGCTGAAGAGCGTCTAATCCTTGCCGAAGCCGCCGCCGGTTGGGGTGGTGAGGACGACGGCTTCGCCGACCTTCAGGATGGTTTCGTCGCAACCTTTAAGGGGTTCGAGTTCGCCATTGAGCCGACGGGCCCAGTTGCGGCCGATCTGGCCCGCTTCACCGCCTTCGAGGCCGTAGGGGGCAACCTCGCGGTAGCTCGTGAGCAGGGTCAGGGTCATCTCGCGCAGGAAACGTATTTCGCGATAGATGCCGTCGCCGGCTGACCATTTGCCTTTGCCGCCGGAGCCGCGGCGGATGGAGAACTCCTCGAGGACGACGGGGTAGCGCAGTTCGAGAATCTCCGGGTCGGTGAGGCGGGTGTTGGTCATGTGGACGTGGACGGCGGCAGTGCCATTGAAGCCGGGTCCGGCGGGCGAGCCCGAGCAGATCGTCTCGTAGTATTGATACTTGTCGTCGCCGAAAATAAGGTTGTTCATGGTGCCTTGGCTCGGCCCCATGGCTTTGAGGGCGCCGAACAGACAGTTCGTGACGATCTGGCTGGTCTCGACGTTGCCGGCGATGACGGCGGCCGGGTATTCAGGCGAGAGCATGGAGCCATCCGGGATGACGATCTCGATCGGCTTCAGGCAGCCGGCATTCATCGGGATCGGTTCGTCGACCATGACGCGAAAGACGTAGAGGGTGGCGGCGCGCGTGACAGGGCGCGGGGCGTTGTAGTTGTTCGGCTGGCACGGGCTGGTGCCGGTGAAGTCCACTCGTGCCGTGCGCGCTGTCTGGTCGACGGTGATCTTGACTTCGACGTGACTGCCCTGATCCATCTCGACGCGGAATTCGCCGTCGGGGAGTTTGGAAAGGAGACGGCGGACGCTTTCTTCGGCATTGTCCTGGACGTGGCCCATGTAAGCTTTAACAACGTCGAGCCCGAAATGAGCGGTCATTTTCTCGAGTTCGGTGACACCCTTGGCGTTGGCGGCGACATGGGCCTTGAGGTCGGCGATATTCTTGGCGGGCGCACGAGCCGGCCAGGGGGCGCCCGTCAGCAGCTCATAGGTTGCGTCTTCGAGGAACACACCTTCGTCGACCAGTTTGAAGTTGTCGATGTAGACGCCTTCTTCCTCAATGTGGGTTGCACGGGGGGAAGCGGAGCCAGGCGTCAGGCCGCCGATGTCTTCATGGTGGCCGCGGCTTGCGACATAGAAGAGGATTTCACTGTTATCGTCGAACACCGGGGTGATGACGGTAATGTCGGGGAGGTGAGTGCCGCCGTTGTAAGGGGCATTGAGCATGAAGGTGTCGCCGGGTTTCATGTCGCCCCGGCGCATACGTGCGATCGTCTCGACGGACTTGTCCATCGAGCCGAGGTGGACCGGCATGTGGGGTGCGTTGGCGACCAGTTGGCCATCCGTGTCGAAGACGGCGCAGGAAAAGTCGAGGCGCTCCTTGATGTTGACCGACTGGGCGGTGTTGCGCAGCGCTTCGCCCATTTGTTCAGCGATCGACATGAACAGGTTGTTGAAGACTTCAAGGAGGACGGGGTCGGCCTCGGCGCCGAGGACTTCGCGTTCACGGGCTGCGACGCGGAGCATTACGAGGTTGTCGTCCGGCGTGACCTCGAGGCGCCAGCCGGGCTCGATTACCACGGTTTGATGCGGCTCGATGATCAGGGCCGGGCCCTCCAGACGCGCGCCGATGAAGAGCTGGTCGCGAGTGTAGACGGGGCCGGTGTGCCAATCACGGTTGGAGAAAAAGCGTGCGTGCTTGTCGG
>CAZWCL010000423.1:0-3530 GCA_964632265.1 uncultured Hyphomicrobiaceae bacterium
GTGCTACAACGGTTGCGCAGGCAGACCAGAAGCAGCGGTCGCGCGTCGTCACGCAGGCGCCAAGGCGGGTTCTGGACGCGCCGAAGCCTGTGGCGCCGCGGCGTCCGCGTGCCGCGCTTGCGCCGGGGCAGTCTATTCTCGGCGAGCAGACGGCAGCCACCAAAGCAGCACGCAGAACGCCGGCGCGTGTTCCGGCGTTTGATACCCGCGTCAAGGCGGCGCCGATGAAGCGGCCGTCACGCACGACTTCAGAGCGCGCGGGGGGAGCGCGCACCGGCGGCGGGTCGTCCTATGGCATCGCGCGCGTTGAACGCGGGCAAGGCGTAACGCGGACGTCTGGTGCAAAGCGCCGGGTTGCCGCGGAGCCGGCGAAGTCCTGGGATTCGGCCACCGAAACGCGCAGAAAAGTGAAGGCGGCGTCCCGCGTTTCAGGGTCGGACGTGGCGCGGCGGAATGTGTCGACGCCATCCGCACCATCCGCAACCGCTACGCCCCGCCGCGCTTCTATCGCCGCGTCCGGACAGACTCCGCCTACTCAGGCTCGGCCACGCGCCGCGGCCGCCGCGCAACGCGGGAGACCTGGGCGATCAGACAGCTTTGGCGGGTTTATCGCCGGACTGTTCGGTAGCGGATTTTCCTCAACGCCACAGGGGGCAAGCCGACAGGCAACCGGTTCCGTACCCGCGTCGGAGGCAACGGCCACTGCGGTTGTCAAGCGGCCAGCTGTCCAAGCCTCATCGTCTGCGCGCCGGATGGCGGCGGCTTCTTCGACAAGTGCGATACCCGCCAAATCGAATACGTCATCCGGCCGTGCTATGGCGGACGTCGTCCGCGCTCGTGATGTTCAGGCTCGGTCAGAGAAACGGTCCGGAGCAGTCGACTTGAAGGCTTCGCCGGCGCGTTCGGCGGCGATAGCTTCATCGACTGGGAGTGAGGCGGGGCGCGAGCCGGCACAGCCGGCTGGGAAAGGTTACGAGATCGAAGTTGCGGTGCTTAGGGACCGGTTTCGAGCTGAAGCGTTGGCGCGTCAACTCGACGTTCAGTATGGCGGCGGGTTCTGGAGTAAGAAGTCCGCTCGCGTCATGGAAAAGGCGGCGGAGGATGGAGAAGAGGCGCGTTACACGGTGCGGCTTGGCACATATGAGCAGCAACGTGATACAGCCGATGTCTGCAGCAGGCTGACATCAAACGGTTTCAAATGCGTGGTGGTGCGGCGTTAGCGAACTCCAAAGTGCGGTAGCCCGGATCGATCGCTGCATGATCGTTTCAGGCTGCCCGGAAAAGGCGCACCGCATCATCACATTCAAATAAATAAAGCAATGTCCTTAGAGCCTTGCCGCGATCGCTCTCCAGTTTCGGATCGAGATCGAGGATCATCGTGGCATCCTGACGGGCTGCTGCGAGCAGGTCTTCGAAGCCTGGGACGTCGGCAACGCGGAATTCCGGCATACCTGATTGACGCGCGCCCAAGACTTCGCCGCCGCCGCGCAATTCCAGGTCCTTTTCAGCAATCTCAAATCCATCTTCGGTCTCCCGCATCATGGTGAGGCGCGCTTCGGCGGTTTCACTGAGCGGCGATTTGTAGAGCAGGACACAGAATGACTGGCGGCTGCCACGCCCGACGCGGCCGCGTAACTGGTGCAACTGGGCGAGGCCGAAACGTTCTGCGTGTTCAATCACCATGATGCTGGCATTCGGTACGTTGACGCCGACTTCGATAACCGTTGTCGAGACGAGGATTTCTAGCTCGTCATCCGCGAAGCGGGCCATCATGCTGTCTTTGGCCGTGGGGCTCAAAGCGCCGTGCAGGAGGCCGACGTTGTCTTGACCGAAGATCTGCGCCAAGTGGCCTTGTCGCTCTTCGGCGGCGGCGAGCTCGGTGGCAAAGGAGCTTTCGATCAGGGGACAAACCCAATAGATCTGCGCGCCTTCCTTGACGGCGCGGCGCAGGCCACCGACGACATCTTCAATACGTTCGGCTGATACGAGTGTCGTCTTGACCGGTTTGCGGCCGGCCGGTTTTTCAGTGAGTTTGGAAACATCAAGGTCGCCATAATGGGTCATGAGGAGGGTGCGGGGAATTGGTGTTGCCGTCATGGCGAGGACATTTGCACCGCCGTCGCGGCCTTTCGATTGCAGGGCGAGGCGTTGGTGAACGCCGAAACGGTGTTGTTCGTCGATGATAGCGACGGCGAGGTCGGCGAAAGCGACATCAGGCTGAAAGAGCGCGTGGGTGCCAACGATAATGTCTATCGCGCCAGCGGCGAGCTCGGCGAGGACACGGTCGCGGACCTTGCCCTTCTCACGCCCGGTCAAGACGGCGAGGCGCAGGCCGGCTTTGAGCGCCAGCGGTTCGATGGTCTCCAGGTGCTGGCGGGCGAGTACTTCGGTCGGCGCCATGATGGCGGCCTGGGCGCCGATCTCGTTGGCAATGGCGCAGGTGAGCAGCGCGACGACGGTTTTGCCCGATCCGACGTCACCCTGGAGCAAGCGGAGCATGCGGCTGTCGCTTGCGAGATCATCTTCGATCTCGCGCATCGCCTCGCGCTGCGATCCGGTGAGCTGGAAAGGCAGGGCGTCGATAATTCGCTGGCGCACCTGGCCATCGCCTTCAACTATCCGGCCGCGCTGGTTCTTGAGGCTCTTGCGCACGAGACCAAGTGCCAGTTGACCGGCTAAAAGTTCATCATAGGCAAGGCGTTGCCAGGGGGTGTTGCCATTTGAAACATCGGCTGGATCGGTGGGGCGGTGGATGCGCTGCACGGCCTCGTTGAAGGACGGCCAACCGCGTGCGGTGCGTAATTGCGGCGTCAGCCATTCATCGAGACGTGGCACAGAGGCGAGGGCCTCGCGGCTGAGTTTGCCGAGCACCTTGGCCGACAGCCCGGCGGTCAGCGGGTAGACCGGCTCGAGCATCGGCAGTTCGTCGCGAGCGTCCTCTGCGACGATGTAGTCGGGGTGAACTATCTGCAACTGGTCGCCATAGGCCTCGATGCGGCCGGACACGTAACGGAGCTGGCCGACTGGAAGCTGTCGTTCGACGAAGGCGCGCTCGGCGCGGAAGAAAACGATGTCCAATTTGCCGGTGTCATCTTCGCAGGCGACGCGATATGGCGCTTTCGAATTGCGGCCGGGGGGCGCGCGGTGCTTCAGAACACGGAGGCCAAGCGTCGCGATGGTACCTGGCACGGCGTCGCGGATCGACGGTTCGGCGCGCCGGTCTATGACACCGGTCGGCAGGTGCCATAGAAAGTCTAGAACGCGTGGTTCAGTAACGCCAGGTGGCAGGTCGAACGCCTTCTTGAGCAGGGCGACGACGCGCGGGCCGACACCCTTGATGGTCTCGGCCTTGGCAAACAAAGGGTTTAACGCGTCAGGCCGCATCGGCGGTCCACTCCAACTCGTCGTTGAATGATCGGAAGTACGAGCCGCGCCGTTGTAACACGGTGGCTCGCGGGTTCCATCGTGTCTCGGCCCAGTATATACAGGCTGCTTCCCGTTCAGCCTTGGTTTGACTTCAGGGCCGTGGC
>CAZWCL010000424.1:0-3529 GCA_964632265.1 uncultured Hyphomicrobiaceae bacterium
GTCGAAGCCCGATGCCATTGAGACGCTGGCAAACTGTCCCCTGTTGTTTGATCCTGGCGCGGCCTGGGAATATGGCTTTTCTACCGACGTGGCAGGCTTCGTTCTGGAAGAGATCACGGGACAATCCCTCGGTGAATACCTGTCGGAGAATGTGTGGCAACCGCTCGGTATGTCAGACACCTCTTTCTCGCTGACCGAGAAAGCGCGCAGGAACTATGCCCACGCCCTGCCCAACGATCCGCTCACCGGTGCGGCACAGACATTGTTTCATGAACGTGAAGAGGCACCTCAATGGGAGTCAGGCGGCGGCGGCGCTGTCTCGACGGCAGTCGACTACCTGGCCTTCGCAGAGATGCTCAGGAACGGCGGCACACTGTCGGGTCAGCGTGTCCTAGGCCCGAAAACGGTTCGTCTGATGATCTCGGACCATCTCGGCCCCGGCATCGATAATCGCATCGCCGATACGATGGACCCCGCCGCCGAAGGCTACGGCTTCGGCCTTGGCTTCGCGGTCCGGCGGTCCAATGGTGTATCAGCGTTGTCCGGCACGGCAGGCGACTTTTACTGGTCAGGGGTCTTTGGAACCTACTTCTGGATCGACCCGGCAGAGGAAATGAGCTGCGTGATCATGACGGCAAGCCCCGGTGATATGCGTCTGCGGTTTAGGCAATTGAGTCGGGCGCTGATCTATCAGGCGATCGCTTCTTGACGCGGCGTCGGTGCGCTCAATCCGCCCGATCCCCCCGATAGAGGTATCGTCACCAATTCGGTTGCTACGTCGCTGTCGCTGACATTCTCTAATAATTTGGAAACTCTCTTTGTTTACCTTGCAGGATAGCAGGTCTCGGCCTGCGGTGCGCGTGTATCGTCGCGCCTGTAATGCGTAACAAAAAGGTAGCGGACGCGTAGCGGTCCCACGAAGACCATGTCCCTAGAAAATGATATCGGCCAACCATCGCGATTTTTGCCGCGTACGATTGAAGATGTTCTGCACGCCTGGTCGCGCCGCGCTCTGGGCATTTCATTGGTACTGGCTGTTGCCGTCGTGTGGGTCGCGATGCTCACCTGGTCCCCCAACGACCCCAGCCTCTCCGTGAATACGTCCGAGGCGGCGCAGAATATCCTCGGGTATCCAGGCGCGGTTGTTGCCGACTTCTTCTTCCACACGATTGGACTTACGGTTGTATTCCTCGCGGCTCCCGTCTTCATCCTCGGCCTCGAATGGGCGCTCGGTGAAGACGTCGCGGACGCACGCCGCCGGATCGCGTTGATCGGGTTTTCCACTCTAGCGATAGCTGCCGGACTGTCCGCCTTGCCCGTTAGCGGCGCCTGGGGGCTTGAACTCGGCTACGGCGGCATCATTGGTGACTTCGCCTACAGCATTGTGTCGAGCTTAATCGCCGTCGCCCTGCCGGAAGCCGCCAGCACGGCAGCAGGGTTGATCTTTTTCGCTACCGGCTTTTGGGTTTTTTCACGAGCCATCTGCCTGGATCGCTATAATCTCTTGGCGTTTGAGTGGGCTGGGAACCTGGATGCGCTGAGATCTTTCCGATTGTCGCGCCGCGACCTGGCCCACGCAGATCCAGCGCTCGATAATGAGCGCAAGCAACATGAAGCGCGCGCGGAGCGTGGCGTTGTCATGCGCCATGCCGCAGGACGCCTCGAGCCAATTCTGCCCGAAGCCGCCCGATATGGCCCGGCTGCTTTGTATGATGAACCCGATGCCCCGTCATGGTCGATGGACGATCCGATTCATGCCTACGCCGACCCAACCTGGACCCGTGACCAGGCAAGAACCGCTGGAGATGATCCCGACCGTTCGCTCAATATTCATTACACCGAGGCCCCGTTGCCGCCGGAGGGGCCTGCTGCCGACCGCGCACCGGTATCCGACCTTGATACTCACAAAATCGCCACGAAATTCGCGGCCAACGCCGGCTTGCCGGCCGATGTTGGCGCCGACTACGGCCATGGTGTCATGCTGCTGGATGACGAAGCATTGACGCCGCCCGACGATTTACCGAACGTTTTGAAACGCGCCCGCGAAGAGGTCGCCGAAATCATGCCGAACGCGCCAGCCAAGCGCGCCCCTCACCGTGATGTTGCGCCGCCAATCGATGCGCCGCTGCCTATGCCTCCGGCCGCCGCTCCGGCTGATCACGCCAATGCGCATTCAGTGCGCTGGCCGCCGGGCCACCTCACACAGCCGGCGGTCGCGGCCCATGGATATCGCCGGCCAAGTTACAATCTCTTGAAGCCCGTCAAACCGAAGTCCCCCTCCGCCGACACCTCAGCTTCGGTCCTCAAGGGGCGCGCCCGTATTCTCGAAGATGTCCTGGCTGACTTCCGCATCAAGGGAGAAATCCACGATGTGCGGCCGGGACCTGTAATCACTCAGTTTGAGCTTGAGCCTGCGCGAGGCACTAAATCATCGCGCGTCATTGCCCTCGCTGACGATGTTGCACGCTCCATGAGCGCTGTTTCGGCACGCATTGCCGTCGTGCCCGGCCGTAACGCGATTGGCATTGAGCTGCCGAACACACGCCGCGAGACGTTTGGCCTGCGCGAACTAATCGACAGTCAGGAATTCCTCGACAGCAGCGCGAAGCTGCCTGTTGTTCTTGGCAAGGGCATCGGCGGCGAGCCGGTTCTGGCCGACCTCGCCCGCATGCCGCATATGTTGGTTGCCGGCACCACGGGTTCCGGTAAATCGGTCGGCGTCAACGCCATGATCCTTTCGCTGATCTATCGGCTGGGTCCGTCCGAGTGCCGCTTTTTGATGATCGACCCGAAGATGCTCGAGCTTTCGGTCTATAACGGCATCCCTCACCTTCTGACGCCGGTAATCACAGACCCGCAAAAGGCGGTCACCGCACTTACGTGGGCGGTGAGTGAGATGGAAGAGCGTTACAAGCGCATGGCCGAATTGGGGGTGCGCAACATCGAGGCATTCAACAACCGCGTGAAGCACGCCGCGCGCACCGGCGAAAAGCTTGGCCGCACAGTTCAGACCGGTTTCGATGCCGCCACCGGCGAAGCCGTTTTCGAGGAGGCGCTCTTCGACGCTGAACCGCTGCCGTATATCGTTGTGGTCGTCGACGAGTTCGCCGATCTGATGGCCGTCGCCGGCAAGGAAATCGACGGCTTGATCCAGCGCCTCGCGCAAATGGCGCGGGCGGCGGGCATTCACCTGATCATGGCGACGCAGCGCCCGTCGGTCGACGTCGTAACCGGCACGATCAAAGCCAATTTTCCAACCCGCGTTAGCTATCGCGTCGCATCACGCATCGACAGCAGAACCATCCTTGGCGAACAGGGCGCGGAGCAGCTCCTCGGTCAGGGCGACATGCTCTTCCTCTCGGGTGGCGGTGATATCCAACGGGTTCATGGTCCGTTCGTGTCCGACGAGGAGGTTGAGGCCGTGGCCGGAAGTCTGCGGGAGAGCTATCCCGCCAACGACGTCGAAGATGTACTCGCGGTCATGCAGCCCGGCACCGGCGCAGCTAGCCAATCAACCGCCGATCCGACG
>CAZWCL010000425.1:0-3520 GCA_964632265.1 uncultured Hyphomicrobiaceae bacterium
TTCCGGAATTGTCCGAGGTCGCACGCCAGAGATACGGCTGCCTGAGCCCCTGGGAGGCTGATCCGGCGGCCTACGGCCATGCAGCCCTCATGGGCCGCTACCATGATTGCGAGAGCGACGTCGCGAACATGCTTGTTTCATTGCTGGCCAAACGGCAAAGCTTCGAGCAGCGCAACGGCGAGAGCTTTCTCAACGCCGAACAGAACGCGCGGCTGATCAAGGCGGCCGAACGCTATTATCGTATCATGTACTATGGCTCTCGCGCGTCCTGGAACCAACGCGACAGCCACATGTTCGAGACGCTCGAACGTGTCATGGATCATCGCGGCGACGATGCCAAGGCAGTGGTCTGGGCACACAACTCTCATATCGGTGATGCCCGCGCGACGGAGATGTCCGCGCGTGGCGAGCACAACCTCGGGCAACTTTGCCGGGAAGCTTTCGGCGATGGCTGTTACCGCATCGGCTTCGGCACGCATGATGGGACGGTCGCCGCTGCGAGCGCATGGGACAAGCCGATGCAGACCATGACCATACGGCCGGCTCATCCGCAGAGTTACGAGCACCTGTTCCACACGACGAACGTACCCGGACTGATACTGCCACTTCGCGACGCCGACAAACCCCAATCACGCCACGGCCTGCTGGCGCCGCGGCTCGAACGCGCGATCGGGGTCATTTACCGGCCCGAAACAGAATTGGCGAGCCATTATTTCGAGGCCCGGCTGCCCGAACAGTTCGATGAGTATATCTGGGTCGACAGGACGACCGCCATCACACCGCTCGATACAGCGACCTTGCCAGGCCTGCCGGAAACATATCCGTTCGGAGTTTAACCGGGCTTGGAATTACAGTTTTTGCGCAGGCGGCGTGGTTGTTGTTGTCCACCACGGCCGGCCACTCTCGTTTATTCTTGTGTTACTGCGCTTTTCTTGGCCGATGGTCAGCGTCCGTAAAAACCTATCAACTCGACAAATTCGAGCCGATAGGGCTCGGCAAGACGCATGATTTCGACGCAACTGGCATCAGGGCCCGGCGCGATCAGCAGCGTGCTCAAGGCGGTCAAACGGAAATGATAGGCATGAGGCCGATCGCCTTTCGGCGGGCATGGGCCCGCATAACCAGGCTTCCCGAAATCATTCATGGCCTGCATGAACCCCGGCTCCAGCGTTTCCGGACCAAACCCACCAGGCAGAGAATGCCAGATGCCAGGGATATTGTAGGCCGCCCAATGGTGGAAGACGCCGTTGGGCGCGTCCGGATCACTGCACACCAGCAGGTACCCGGCGGTCCCCGCCGGAGCTCCTGACCAGCTGAAAGGCGGCGAGAGGTTGTCACCATCGCAGGTGTGTACGTCCGAAAGGGTCTCACCCTGGGCGAACGCCGGGCTCGTCAACTGCAAAGCCATGTTTCACTTCCTCCAAAACCGTCCGTCAGCCTGACGCCTGAACCGCCCGCTCCGGCTTGTCAGTGCGCTCGCGGCGCGGCAGCGGCCCAGCTCCCGACCGAGGGTTGAGCTGGCCCCGTATCGCCAGGAAATCCATGATATCGCGTTGGGTGAGGACCCCTTCGACGGCACCTTCTGCATCAACGACCATCAATCTGCCGGTATTGTGCTCGCGCATTTTCTCGAGCCCCTCCCGCATTGGCGCTGAACGCCTGATGACATGGTCAGCGGTCTTTGGGTCAATCGCATCGATCGCCGCCGTCGTCGGCCAAAGGTCGTTACTGAACTCTCCGACATCTTCCAGCCGCAACCAGCCGACTGCGCGCCCATCGCGAACGACAGGGAACGCCTTGTGGTAGTGGCGATAGAAAAAGCTGTTAACGGCGTCCGCAAGGGTGAGGTCGTGGGGTATGACAGCTACATCAGAGGTCATCAGATCTTGTGCGCGCATCCCGGCCAGGCCGAGCTTCATTTCCATCTGCATTTCAGACATGCCAGCCGCACTGACGATGAAGAAGCCGATAAGGACCTGCCAGATCCCGCCGACGGAATTGCCCGTCACAGCGTTCGCAACGCCGAATGCGATGAGGACCCACCCCAAAATCCGGCCCATGTTGGCGGCAATTCCCGTCGCCTTGCCCAGATCGCCTGTCCATTTCCACACGCCAGCACGCAACACGCGCCCACCATCAAGTGGAAACGCAGGAATGAGATTAAATGTAGCGAGCACGATATTTATGAGGGCGAGATAGCCCAGCACGGCCGTTATGGGCCCGCTGCCCAGAGCGCTTCCGACCATCACCACAAGCACATAAAAAACAGCGGCCAGGATGTAACTGGAAATCGGCCCCGCGATCGCAACCCAGAATTCAGCTCCCGGCCCTGGAGGCTCATCCTTCAGTTCGGCAACGCCGCCAAAAATAAAGAGCGTAATGCCGGAGATGGGCATGTCGTACCGACGTGCCACCATGGCATGCGCAAACTCATGAAAGATGATCGAGAAGAAAATACCGACCGCGCCAGCAATGCCCATCGATAGATAGCTTGCCTGACTTAGCCCTTCGACCGCCTGCGGGAAGTAGCCCACCGCGAGCGTCCAGACAATCAGCAGTGCAAGCAGGAACCAGCTCAGGTCCAGCCCAACCCTGAAGCCAAGTAGTGAAAACAGATGGATTCGCTTGGTGAACACAGAGCAGCTCCCGATTTTCCGGCGATCACATGTTGGAAACTCAGGTGACACCTAAACCGTTCCCTGGTCCAAGCAAACAAGCGCGAACAAACCTTTTTGAGCATTATGGAACCAAAGGCTTCCGGTATTTGTATAGGTGTTGTCGGGAGTGATGGACGTAGCCCTCATGCCCCCCGATGGGCTGCAGTAAAGCCTCCCGACAGAGCGAGCCGGCAACATACCTCCCATCCCCCCAAGGAGCGCCCGGCTCGCTCGCCCCTCGTGGGGTGCGCGTGCCTTGCGGTGCAGATTGGCAAGTTTCAGCGCATCTCCGTGCAATGGAACAATAAGCCGACCTCAAGCGTTCGGATAGATGGTTCAAAACGGTGAGGTGCGCATGTTGTCGGAGCCGATGAGCGGGCGTGTCGTCGCGATCGAAGGCAGTGTGGTCGATGTCCGGATCGCAGGTGACCCACCGGAGATCGGCGAGATACTCCTGACGGAAAACGAACCACCGGCAACGATCGAAGTCGCAAGTATCCCCGAGCCGGATGTTGCGCGCGGTCTCGTGTTGAACCCCGGCGCCGGGCTCGCGCTCGGCACAGCGGTTCGCGCGACGGGTGGCCCCCTCAAGTTTCCGGTCGGCGAAGGCGTGTTCGGGCGGATGCTCAACATCTTCGGCGAGCCGATCGACGAGCGTGGCGATCTTGAAGACGTCGAACTTCGTGCAATCCAAAAAGCTCCTGTTCCGCTCGCAAAACGCAAGCCGGGTGAAGAGATCTTTCTGACCGGGATCAAGGCGATTGATCTGCTGACACCCGTCGAGCGCGGCGGCAAGGCTGGGCTGTTCGGCGGCGCGGGCGTCGGCAAGACCGTCCTGATCATGGAAATGATCCACAACATGG
>CAZWCL010000426.1:0-3512 GCA_964632265.1 uncultured Hyphomicrobiaceae bacterium
CCGTTGAGATCGCTGACATCGGTCGGGTAGTCACCGGTGAAACAGTGATCCGTGAAGACCGGCGTCACGTCATCGCGGCCGTCGTAACCCATCGAGCGGTAGAGGCCTTCGACGGAGAGAAAGGCTAGACTGTCGGCGCCCATGTAGGCGCGCATCTCTTCCGTATCCATCCCCGCTGCAAGAAGCTCGCTGCGCTTGGGCGTATCAATGCCATAGTAGTCGCCAAACTTGATCTCCGGACAGGCGATGCGCATGTGGACTTCTCGCGCGCCCGCGTCCTTCATCATGGCCACGAGCTTTTTCGACGTCGTCCCGCGCACGACGCTGTCGTCGATGAGCACAATGCGCTTACCCTCGATCACCGCCCGGTTGGCGGAATGCTTGAGTTTGACGCCCAGCGCACGGATCTGCTGCTCTGGCTCGATAAATGTGCGGCCCACATAGTTGTTACGGATAATGCCGTATTCGAACGGCTGGCCAAGCTCACGTGAATAACCGAGAGAGGCGGGAACACCTGAGTCAGGAATAGGCACGACCACATCGACGTCGCACGGTGCTTCCCGGGCCAACTGCACACCCATGGCCTTGCGCACTTCATAAACGTTGCGCCCCCCGATTACCGAGTCGGCGCGCGCGAAATAGATGAATTCGAAGATGCACGGCCGCGCCGGTCTCTGCGGGAAAGGGCGATGGCTCTGAATACCATTCTCGTTGATCACGACGATTTCGCCGTTCTCCACTTCGCGCACAAATTTGGCACCGACCATATCCAACGCACACGTTTCCGACGCAAGGATATAGGCATTGCCAAGCTGGCCGATAATGAGCGGGCGAATACCGACCGGGTCGCGTGCACCAATGAGCGTCCCGTTCGCCAGATTGACCAGACCGTAAGCACCTTCAATTTGGCGCAACGCCTCGATCAGCCGCTCGACGACGCGCTGACCCTGCGCCCGCGCCATAAGGTGAAGGAACACTTCGGTGTCGGATGTCGACTGAAAGATTGCACCGGATCGGATCAGCTCCCGGCGAAGGCCGTAGGCGTTGGTAACGTTGCCATTGTGGGCCAAAGCAAAACCGCCGCTCGCAAGGTCGGCGAACAGCGGTTGGACGTTTCTCAGTGCTGTGCCGCCGGCGGTTGAATAGCGGACATGACCAATCGCCACGTTTCCACTCAACCGGTCCATCACCTTCTTGGAATTGAAGTGATCGCCGACCAGCCCCATCCGGCGCTCGGAATTGAATTGACCGTTGTCGTAAGTAACGATGCCGCATGATTCCTGTCCCCGATGCTGCAACGCATGCAGACCGAGCGCCGTCACTGCTGCCGCATCGGGGTGCCCCCAGATGCCGAACACACCGCATTCTTCGTGGAGACGGTCGTCTTCCAGCGAAAAGTCATCATCTGGATAGTAGGTCGAAATCGCGTCGTGCGCCGCACATTGCTCCCGTGGTTTCCGCGAACTAACCATGGAAGTCTCCTTTACGGGGTTTCACCGTATATGGGACGTGGGCACCGTGCTTACAGCCACCGTCGTTCTATACGCGTGACACATATATGAAATGCCGCAGGTTTGGCTAGACCTATTCTCATGTTCTCGCGGCGACGGTGCCAACTTTGCTGTTCCCCGGCATCAGGGGTGAGCACCTTGTCGGGAATGTATTGCACCAGCATCGCTCGGAGCGTCTGCCCGGTATCCTTGATGTAAGGCAGTGTCACCGCATTGCGGACCCAGGGAAACTGCTGTTTCGGCTCCGGAAAGAAGTTCTCATACAACATGAACGGAATGACGATCAGGATGAAGCCGCGCGCGACGCCGAACGCAAGCCCGAGGAGCCGGTCGATCATACCGACGTTGCTATCCAGGATACCGTCAGAGATACGCGATGTGATGAGATGAACGACGACCAGCACGATCACGAAGATCAGCGCGCCGACTGCCACCTGTGCAATCTGAACGGGCGCCCCAACCTGCTGCGCGATGTCTTCGGCAACGGGTCGTTGGTAGAGAACGAAGTAGGCAACCGCCCCGGCTGCGACGATCCAGGACAGAATTGAGAGAACTTCGCGCGTCAGGCCACGATACATCGCAAGTAAGCCCGATAGCACCGCGATCGCGATGAGCGCGATATCAAGATACGTGAGCGGGCCGATCATGCCGTCGTTTTCCTGTTCAACTGCTGCCGGTTAACCATCTGGCGAGCTTTATCGTGTCAGTCGCATGGGGCGAGACTGCCCGCAAGCTGTTTTAGCTGCTTTACACGAGACAGCTTTATTCTTCCGGTTTTTTTCTCGACGTCTCCGGCTGCCGGCATGACCGCAACTTCGAATCCCAGCTTCTCGGCTTCGCGAAGACGATTGGGCATATGGCTTGCCGCCCTGACGGCCCCTGATAAACTGACCTCCCCGAAATAAACGTGTTCCTTTGGCAACGGAACACCGGAAAAGGACGAGAGCAGGGCGGCCGCGGCGGCCAGGTCCGCAGCAGGCTCGGCAATTTTCAACCCGCCGGCAACGTTTAGGTATACGTCATGCTGCGCAAACGAAACGCCACAACGCGCATCGAGAACAGCAAGTACCATGGCGAGCCGGCTGCCGTCCCAGCCGACGACGGCGCGCCGTGGCGTACCCAACGCCGACGGCGCAACCAGCGCCTGAATTTCAACAAGTACCGGCCGCGTACCTTCGATGCCGGCGAAAACAGCCGCACCGGGTGCATCCCCGCTGCGATCACCAAGAAAGAGCTCCGACGGATTACGCACTTCCTGCAGCCCACGATCCGCCATCTCGAACACGCCAATTTCGTCCGTCGCACCGAAGCGGTTTTTGATGGCACGCAGCAGCCGGAAGGGATTACCCCGGTCACCCTCGAAATAGAGCACCGTGTCGACCATGTGCTCGATCACCTTGGGCCCCGCAATCTGACCTTCCTTGGTGACATGACCGACAAGAATCACCGCGGCACCGGCCTGCTTGGCGAACCTTATCAGGCTCTGCGTGGCAGCCCGCATCTGGCTGACCGTGCCCGGCGGTGCATCGAGTGTGTCCGACCAGAGCGTTTGAATAGAATCGATAATGACAAGGTCAGGCCGCGGACCATCCGCCGCCGTCGCCAGAATATTAGCGAGGTTGGTCTCTGACGCCAGCGCCACCGGCGCCGCGCTTAACGAGAGCCGCTCGGCGCGGAGCCGCACCTGGGCGGTTGCCTCCTCACCGGAAAAATAGAGCGCGCGGCGACCCGCATTCGACAGGTTGGCCGCCAACTGCAAAAGCAACGTGGACTTGCCGATCCCCGGTTCGCCGCCGATCAGGATTGCGGAGCCCGGCACGATCCCACCACCGGTCACACGGTCCAACTCGTCGAGACCGGTCGTCATGCGCGGGGCCTCTTCGGTGTCACCTGTAAGACCTTCAAGGACGACGACGGAGCCACGCCGGCCGCCAAGGCTGATACCACTGCCCGGCGGCGGCCCGGCATCGGTTTCCTCGACCAGCGAGTTCCACACTCCGC
>CAZWCL010000427.1:0-3510 GCA_964632265.1 uncultured Hyphomicrobiaceae bacterium
GTAGTCCATGGCGTATCAGAATATCTACAACGAGCGGCAATGATTGGCGAATGAGCAGACCGCAGTTGTCCATGAGTGGCATCGGAGCGGCACCGGTGCCGCCATCGCCGCTGTCTATTGCGATGAAATCCGGGGCGCTTTCTATGCCGCGTCGATTGATTTCCTCGCATAGCGCATCGAGCCAGCCGTAGGCGCCGATCACGCACTTGAAGCCGGTGGGCTTGCCTGTGACATCGCGGACGTGGGCGATGAAGTCGAGCAGGGCCAGGTTATCGTTGATTTCCAGATGACGGTTCGGCGAGATCGAATCTTCACCGCGCGGGATGCCACGAATTTCAGAAATCTCCTGGGTCACCTTGGCTGCAGGCAAAATGCCGCCTTTGCCGGGTTTTGCACCCTGGCTCAGCTTGATCTCGAACATGCGGACCTGTTCGTGCGCTGCAATCTCGCGAAGTTTCGCGTCGGACAGTTCGCCGGTCTGCGTGCGAGCGCCGTACTTGGCGGTGCCGATCTGGAAGACGATGTCGCCGCCGCCTTCGAGATGAAAGGGTGATAATCCACCCTCACCGGTGTTGAGCCAGCAGCCCGCGAGTTTCGCGCCGCGTGAGAGCGCACGAACGGCCGGTTTTGAAATGGCGCCGTAGCTCATGCCGGAGATATTGATGAGTGACTTCGCGGTGTAGGGGTGAGGCGTGTACGGGCCGATCGTGACCGGAGGGGCGTCGCTTGTTTCTTCGTCGAGTTGGGCATAGGCGCAGTTCACGAAAATCGGGCTGCCGGTTGGTGTCAGGTTCCGCGTCGAGCCAAATGCCACCGTGTTGTCCACGCCAGCGGATGAGCGATAGACCCAGTCGCGTTCGGCGCGGTTAAATGGCATTTCTTCGCGATCCATGGCGAAGAAGTATTGGCGGAAGAACTCGCCCAGCGTCGTGAAGAGATGGCGGAAACGTCCAACGACCGGATAATTACGGCGGATCGCGTCGTGCTTCTGGTTCACATCGATTAGGTATATCACGATGATCGCCAGGACGATAAGGCCGATCAGAAAAATGAACACCGTCACCAGGGTGTTCATCGAATTCAGAATGAAACTGTCGAATAGCGACATGATCTGCTCTCAGACTTGGAGTGGTGCAGAGCGCTATCACACGCCCAACGCTCATGCGGTGGCGCAATGGATAGCAGCCATCCAGCGATAGAGGTGTACACGTCTTGTGACAATCATGTGCGAGCCAGTTGATGCCCGCTTTCGATCGGCTGGATTTCGAAGATCGATTAGCCGTCGAGCTGCATCTCGGTGCGACCAACGCCTTCGAGTTCAAAGACGAACGTTTCGCCCGGCTCGATTGGCAGGGTCGCCAGTACGCTACCGGTGATGACGACCATGCCCTTGCGCAACGGGTGGCCGTGATCGGCGGCAAGATTTGCAACCCACGCAAGCGCGCCCATCGGGTCATCGGTCTTGCCAGCGTCGCGCTCTGCGCCGTTCACGGTCAGACGGCCGGATATGCCATCCAGTTCCATGCCGGCCGGCGCCGCTTTCGAAACGCCAACGACGATGCCGGCATTCCACGCAGCATCGACTATCAGGGTGCGCGCGTCCGTTTCCTTGTAGACGGCGTTACGATCCTCGATGAGTTCGAAGGTCGCCATGATCTCGCCGACCGCGTCGCGCACATTGGAGCGGTTATAGGCGCTGCCGGGGGCGTCAAGGTCACGGTTGATGCGGACTGCGAGTTCGCATTCGACCATGACGTGCATGTAATCGCTACTGTTCAGCCTGGCCGGGGCATGTTGGATGCGCTTTTCGAAAATCATCCCGCCGCACGGGTGGTCGATCCCCATTAGCGCCTGCATCACCTTGGTCGTGGTCGCAATCTTCATACCGGCGACCGGGCCATACTTGTCCGCCCAGATATCCGAAAGTGCTGCCTGGGCTTGGTAGGCATCCCGGATTGTCGGCGGTTCAAGATCGCCTTCGAGATTGCGGAAGGAGTCACCATTGGCATGTGCGTCGGCGATAAACCGAGCAGCAGCGGTCGGGTCAAAAGCAGCGGACATTGATCCAGTGTTCCCGTAGCAATTCGAAACGAAGTAAGCGAAAACGTAATCAGGCAGCCGGTGGTGCCGTCTTGGCAAAGCCCGGAACGCGCTCGGCAAAACCATCCAGCCAAGCTACCATCTTCGGGTGGTTTGCGCGCCATTTGCCGGCGTGGCGGAAGTCGAGATAGCCGAGGGCGCAGGCTAGTGTCAGATGGCCGTAGTCTGGATGCGCGCCGATTTCAGGGGGCGCTTTTTCAAGGTGAGCAAGCCCTTCGTCGATCTTCTTTTGCTGCATGTCGATCCAGCTCTGGACGTGCTTGTCTTCCGGTCGCATGCGGCCTTCGTAAACAATAAGCAGCGCCGCATCCATGATGCCATCGGCAAGTGCTGCACGGGTCAACATTTGCCAGCGTTTGGCGCCTTCGCCGGGGAACATGACGGGCGTGACGTGCTGGGCGTCGAGGTATTCGCAGATGACGCGGCTGTCGAAGAGCGTCATGCCGTCGTTGGTCTCGAGAACAGGGATCTTGGACAGCGGATTACGGTTCTGGCTGCTTGCCGGGTCGACAACTTCGACCTGCTCTTCGAGACCTTTCATGATCGCCATCAGGCGAACTTTGCGGCCAAATGGAGAAGGGGGAGACGTCAGCATTTTCATCAAAGAGCGTCCTCGGTTCAGGGTTCATCGCGACCGAGGCCATCTTCCCCGGCGTTTCCTCATCGTGACTTGAGCGCTGCTCGCCATCAAGGGCTGCGAGCCTAGCTAGCACGCCTGTGATCGTCGAAAACGCATCAGTGTTGCGCCTGTTGGACGTCGGCGGCAGATGCCGTCAAGTGTCTTGCGTCCGGCAAAAATCGCCGGAAGTCGACCGAAATCGGAAAAGAGGAGCGGCGATGCCCGTGCGAGCCGGGTCGAAAAACCCAACCGGCCTGCCCCCGCTATATACAAGCCGACGGAGCACCGCGCGCCCGGCAAGCTTTATCGATGGGTCGGCCGGATGAAAAGCGTGGCGTTTGGCGATGAATGCTTCGACTGTGGACAAAAATATTTCAGTGGCGGCTCCGCCTCCAACGCGGCATGTGCGCCGGCGGGCGAAGGGTGAGAAAATCGTTTCGAGACCAAGCCGAAGCGCCGGTTCGCCGACTGCGCGGGCGTGCGGGATGCTACTTCCGGGGCGGTGGCTCTGCGATGCACATTTGCCACGTGAACCGCACAATGCCTCCGGCTGGGGGAACTGCGGCGTCATTGGTGATTGCTATTCCGTTGGCCGGTTGGCAGCCGGTCAGGCTTTGGTGGAGGCGTTTTCGTAAGCCTCGGTTGCCCTTAGCCATGCATTTTCCAGAGTTTCGAGTTCCTTGGCCATGAGGCCTCGTTCGCGCACGATGCGCTGGGCCTTTTCCGGGTCGCGGGCATAAAGTTCAGGGTCGGCAAGCGTGTCGTCCAGGGCTGCCAGTTTGGTCCCGGCC
>CAZWCL010000428.1:0-3496 GCA_964632265.1 uncultured Hyphomicrobiaceae bacterium
CTTACCTTATCACTTCCCGAACGTGGCTGCACTCGAACTGGCGGGTGAATTGCGGTCAGTGGCGGATCTCAATTTCCATTGCCGTCCTGGCAGTGTTTACGCCACCCGTTCAAAGGGGCGCGATCTCGGTGGGCGGCATGGATGTCGCGGTCCAATGTCAATAGCCTGCTAGTTCGCGAGTTTCGAATTGGTTCCATTGCGGCGGGCGGCTACGGGGATGCGCTTGGCTATCGAAACATCGCCTATAGCGTCGGTTCAACTCGTGATGCCGCCGTCAACGAAGATGACCTGACCTTGAATGTTCGCCGTGCCGGAGATGACGAGGTCGAGGGTCTTGAAAATGTTTTCGTCGTTCGACAAGTGGCCACTTGGCGTGCGCCGCTTGATGGCAGCGAGCTGCTCGGGGCGCAGGACAGAGGACATTTCAGATAAAAAGAAGCCCGGCGCGACGCAATTGACGATGATGCCGGCTTCGCCAACTTCACGCGCAAGGGCTCGCATCATTGCATCGAGGTAGCCTTTCGATCCGGCATAGACGGCGAGGCCGGCATAGCCGCGCGAGCCGCATATCGAGCTTATGTGGCAGATGTTGCCGCCACCTTCGAGAAGCATGTGCTTGATGGCAGCGCGAGTGAGTATGGTCGGGCCGATGATGTTGATGTCAACTATGCGCCGGATGGTGTCGATGTCGGTGTGCATCAGGAGTTGGTCCTGGCCCACTGCAGCGTTGTTGACGACGCTGTGCAGGCGGCCGCCGAAACGGTCGCAGACCGCGGCCACGTACGCGTTGACGCCGTCGGCGTCGACGGCATCGAGAGACCGGAAATAGAAGCGCTCGCCGTATTGGGCGGCGAGGTCATCCATTGCTGCTGTATTGGAGCGGGCGAAGGTCGCGACGCTGTTTTCTCCTTCAAGCAGGCGTTTGACAAGATGGAGCCCGAGGCCGCGCGAGCCGCCGCTGACGATTATATTTTGGTTTTGCGTGTGCATCTCGGGACCTCATTAAATTCTTCAACAGCCTGCTAGCTCTTGAGGCTCGCGCGCATGGGCACGCGTTCGAGAAATTTCCACATACGCGGCACGGCGTACTCGGCGAGCTCTTCAAGACAGTGCGATGTCAGGAGCCGTTCGGCTTCATCAGGGCTGATCGTGCCTTTTAGTACGACAGCGGCGACCGGTAGATTGCCGACCAGGGGGGCGCGTTTCGCGGTTACCTTTGCCCAGATGACATCAGGGTGCTTCATCAGATGAGCCTCGATGTCGGGCGCAAACGCTTTATGACCACCGATATTGATCATGGTGTTACCGGCGCGTCCGCAAAAGAAGTAGCGGTCGCCACGCAATTCCACGAGGTCGCCGGTGTCGACCCAGCCATCGTCATCGGTGCTGTTGGCATAACGTGAGCGGACGAAAAGCCGGTCGCCATCGACGCGGACGGAGACGGGCTCCCCCTGACGCTCGGTGACTGAACGGGGAAAGCCAGCCAGGCCATCCGTCACAACAATGGCGGCGCCGGCTTCGGACGACGCATAGATGTGGCGGATCTTGGCGGTAGGATAGAGCGATCGCAACTCATCGAGAATGGCCTGGTCGACGATTTCGCCGCCTATGGAAATCGTATCGAGTTGTGCACTTGCAAGTTGTGCGCGATCGATCGACATCAGCGCTTGGCGCCAGAAGGTCGGCGTCGACGAACTGGCGGTGACGGCGCCTCGTCCAAGTGCGGATGCGAAGGAGGCCGCGAGGTCCTTCATGTCGCCGGCGACAAGATGCTGACCGGGCACGAACAAAGCCATGGCGACCATCTGGTACCACGCATAGGAGCCGATCTGATACGGCAGGAACCAATGATTGGCGGGCAGATTGTTGACACGGTCGAACGTATTCAGGGTAGCCCACGTGTGTTCCACCAGCTTGAGATGGCCGGTGGTTCCGGAAGTAAAAACCGTGACGCGGCCGCGCTGAGCCACTGGGTCGCCGGCAGCGTAAGGTGCCGCTTGCGCGTGGCTGGCAGCGGTCAAATCAATCGGGGTAATCGCATGCTCGGCGAACCGCTCACGTACGCCATCACTGACGCGGCCGGCGTCGATTACGCCGGCGTCCAGGTCGTGGGCTAGGGTGTAGATGGTTGCGGCGAGCGCCGTCTCTATGTCATCGATCACGAAGACAACTCGTTGATCCGCGAGCGCGGTGGGCGCATCAAGGCGCGCGTTGGCGCGGTCGAGCAGTTGACGCCACGTTAAATCATCACCCGGGACGGCAACCCGGTTCCCGTCACAGAACTCCTTCATGTGGTCGCCGTGGCGCCTTCAAAGAAGTCGACGACGTCCTTGATCGTCTCGATCTGGCGCATGGAGGCGGCATCGAATGACAGCTCTTTGCCAATCTTTGTTTCAATGCGCAAAGCGGTCTCGGAGAAATCGAGGCTGCGAAAGTTGGCATCACGGGTGGACTGCGTTTCCTCCTGAATGA
This sequence comes from uncultured Hyphomicrobiaceae bacterium, assembly GCA_964632265.1. Classification (GTDB taxonomy): domain Bacteria; phylum Pseudomonadota; class Alphaproteobacteria; order Rhizobiales; family Hyphomicrobiaceae; genus CAJQQK01. The sequence goes on from CAZWCL010000428.1 coordinate 2,473, forward strand.
CGGGGCGGCCCTTGTTGGTCAGAACCGTATTCATGATCTTGAGGATCTCGGTTCGTTGCATCTTATGTTTTTCCTGGCTAGATCGTTTGGGCAAGGCCGTCAGGTGCGACGGCGGCGATTTGATCTTCGGGTTGTTGGGGATGACAGGCGGTGGCGGTGACTGGCGAACGTGGCGTGTTGCTCGCGTGCAGCGGCGGCGAGAGTGGACTATATCCCGGCGGTGAAATTGCGACGTTGCCGGCCGCACGGATCTGCTCGACGCCGCGCGGCCGGCAAATCAAATACTATCGCGGCTATACCAGATCAAAGGGTTAGCTTGTCGTTGCGATTGGTCAAAGCCTTGTGAAGTCAATAACGGCTCAGATGCCGATCTTCCAGGCGACCGGAGCCTGCGGGTGTGCCATATGTGATGGTCTTGCGTGAGCGCTATCGCCGGGGCGCATGTGCAATTAGCGTTGCCGCATATTGGCAGTTCAAGGTCTGCCTCAACGAGCAAGGCGGTGATGCACATGGCAGATAAAACTCTTTATGAAAAAGGTCTCGAAATCCGCAAGACGCTGCGCAGCGAAGCTGAGTTCGAAAAGAACGCCAGTGTCTACGACGATGATCCGGTGACGAAGGAATTCATCGACGTCGTAACGGAGACGGTGTTTGGCGCGCTGTGGACGCGTCCGGGGCTCGATCTCAAGACGCGGACGTTGATCTGTGTTGTGTCCGATACGGCGCAAGGGCGTTATCCGGAGCTCGATATCCACCTCAGGTTCGCGCTGCGGCAGGGTTGGACGGAAAAAGAACTGACGGAGACGATGATCCATATGCTCGGCTATGTTGGGGCGCCGCTGGTGCGCGATGCCATGATGGTTGCCAAGAAGGTCTTTGCCGAGGTGCGTGCGGAAAATGAGGGGGGCGGTGCATGACAGACGACACCGAACGGCGCGCTATTCATGGCATGCACTACATCCCCGTGCGGCATGACTGGCTTGCAAAACGCACCGAAGAGATCATCGAGCCTGGGCGCGAGATC
>CAZWCL010000429.1:0-3481 GCA_964632265.1 uncultured Hyphomicrobiaceae bacterium
TCGAAAGTTGCAACATTGTGGCGCTCGCACTTTCGTCGCGTCACGTCTCGCCGCGCGGACGCAGATGATCGTACCCGGTCTCAGCCGGCAAAGACATCTCCCCCCCCGTTGCCTCCAACATCACCACGCCGCCCCCCTCGACGACGCGTCCAATCCGGCTCACCGGAATACCTGCAACCAGGGCCGAGCGCTCGAACTCCTGCGCCCGCGATGGCGCCACCGTCGCGATCAATTCGTAATCACCGCCCGCGAAGGCGAGCCGCTGCGCCATGGCGAGGTCGTGCGCTGCAATCTCCCTCAGTCCCCCCGCGAGCGGCAGTTCGGCCCACTCCACGACGGCCCCGGCACCACTCAGGCTCACCATCCGGTTGAGATCCCGCACGACCCCGTCAGAGATATCCATCGCCGCGTTAGCATGCGATCTCAAAGCCGCTCGGAGCCCCAGACGCGGCTGTGGGCGAAGATAACGCGCGCAGGCGTGCGCCATGTCAGCCTCGGCGAGGCCCCAGCGCGCGGCCGCCTCCGGATCATGCCTAAGCGCCAACCCGAGTTCCGCCGCGCCGAGATCGCCACTAACAAAGATGATATCACCCGCCGATGCCCCTCCCCGCGGCACGAAGCCGTCTGTTGGCACCTCACCTATCACCGTCACGGCGAGCGACAACGGGCCGGCCCTGACGTCGGTATCACCCCCGATCAAAACGCAGCCGAACCGCTCCTGCGCCGACCTCAGCCCCGAGACCAAACCGCTCATCCACTTCGCATCGGGCGGGCCGCCAAGCGTGAGTGCCAAAAGGTACGCCACCGGCCGCGCAGCCTTCGCCGCGAGATCCGACGCGTTGACGGCGAGCGCCTTCCAGGCAATGTCATCCGGCGCATCATCAGCAAAGAAATGAACGCCTTCAACCACAGGGTCTGTCTTGAAGACCAACTGATGACCCGGCAGCGGCGCGAGCGTCGCGCAATCATCCCGCAACCCATAGGTGCCGGGCAGATCGTCCGCCAGCGGCGCCAGATAGTGCGAAATGAACGACACTTCGCTGTCCGGCAAAGCCGCTGCGTCATGACTGTTCCGCTCCATATCCGTCATCCGCGCTTCTCCGCTCGGCAGTCTTAATGTTGTGCCCCGTAAAAGAGGCCCGGCGCGCCCATGAGCTAGGATACGCTCATAGAAAAGCCGCCGCAGCAAGCGCCGCGGCGGCTAATATTAATCACACGACAAACGGTCCTTGGGGCTGCTCTTCAGTCTCCCAAACCTGGCTTATTTCGTCTGCCCGGCCGGAACTGCGTTCGTGGCGATTTTCTTGCACGCTGCGTCGAACTCTTGCTTCGTCCACCTCATGCCATCTTTGTATCCACTCTTGCACTCGAGCGCTGACGGCATCTCCGGCTCGTCCGCAGCCAGCGCGGCGCCAGCGGCACCAATGGTGGTGGCGGCTGCGAGTGCGGCAGCTTTCATGATCATTTTCATCTTTTGGAACTCCTTGCACGTTCGTGACGGCGCGTCATCGCGCCGTGCACTCTAATGAAACGAGTTCAAGCCATCGGAGTTCCAAAACGGCCTTATTCCGGCACGGGCGGCGCGATCGGCCGCCGGCTCTCGAACTCGCTCGGCCTCAGCCGGCGGCCGAGTTGATCGAGAACACCATTGGTCACCCTCGGCTCGTCGCCGGAGAAAAAGGCATGCGCGACATTGATATACTCGTTGATGATGACCCGTGCCGGCACCTCAATGCGTTCGAGCAATTCATAGACGCCGACCCGCAGTATCGCGCGCAGCGTCGAATCGACCCGTACCAGCCGCCAGCCCGATGCAAGACCCTGATCAATGAGCGGATCAATCTCGCGCTGATGCTTAACCGTCCCGCGCACGAGTTCGGAAAAATAGGTTGGATCAGCCAGCGTTGCGGGTATCACCTCGCCGCTCTCATCCTCGATCTGCGACTGCAGGCGAAACGACGTGAACTCGGCAATGATCGCATTCACTTCCGTGCCCGCGAGTTCCATCTGATAGAGCGCCTGCACGGCCCCGAGGCGCGCGCTACTGCGCGCTGCTGCGCTATTTGTTCGTTTGACGGCCATTTTAAACCTTAACGCTCCCGGCGGCTGATCGCACAATGCGTTCAGTTTGCTTCACCCCAGGTGGCGAATTCCTTCGCAAGACGCACCAGCGACAGACAAGCCCGCGCTGCATCGCCCCCTTTTCCGCGCCGTCCCCCCGACGCTCGCACGATTGCCTGTTCGTGACTATCGACAGTGAGGATGGCATTTCCGAGTGGAATGTCATTCCGCATACAAAGATCCATCAACCAGTGGTTGGCGTTATTGCATACGATGTCATAGTGGCTGGTCTCACCGCGGATAACACAGCCAAGCGCGACAACACCATCGTATTTCGCGCCGGCACCGGTCATCAGGCCGGCAGCCATCGCCCGCCCTAGCGCCTGCGGAATTTCGAGCGCGCCCGGCACCACAACCCTGTCATAGGCGGCATTGGCGACGTCGAACTCGGCAGACGCCCCCTCGATCAAGCGCGCTGCGACGACGCTGTAATAAGGCGCCTCGATAACCAGGAAGCGATGTCCGCTCCCGTCGATCGTCTCGAGTTCGCCGCCGTCGTCGCGCTTCGCCATGACCTAACCACTCTTTCCTGAGTTCTCGCCCGCGCTTACTCGATCGGCCGCTGACCGACGACCTTCAGGCCATAGGCCTCGAGCCCGACGTAGACCGACTGCGGTGAGTTGGTCAGCAAAATCATATCGGTGACGCCGAGATCGCGCAGGATCTGGCTACCGACACCAATTTCTACATTGCGTTTCTCGTTCGCCTGCGCCTTGCGAACCGCCTGGTCAGCGCCGGGCATCAGCGTCTCGGAAACCACTTTGCGGCGGTGATCGCGGATCATCACCAGCACCCCGCGGCCCTCGTCGGCGATCGCCTTCATGGCAAGCTCGACGCGAGTTTCCCCCGATTCGCTCGGCCCACCGACACCCAGCACGTCGGCCAGCAGATTGACCGAATGCACCCGTGTCAGCACCGGCTCGTCGCCCGAAAGGTCTCCCATGACCAGCGCCAGGTGTTCCACTTCCAGTCCTTCGCGTTCGTAGATGTGCAACGTAAACTCGCCACCATGACGGCTCATGACCTGCCGTCGCGCCACCTCCTTGACGATTCGGTCATTGCGCAGCCTGTAGGCGATAAGGTCTTCGATCGTCCCAATCTTCAGGCCGTGGCGCTGGGCGAATTGCACCAGTTCCGGCAATCGCGACATCGTCCCGTCGTCGTTCATGATCTCGCAGATGACCGCCGACGGATTGAGCCCCGCCATCCGCGCCAGGTCTACTGACGCCTCGGTATGCCCCGCCCGTTCCAGCACACCTCCATCCCGCGCGATAAGCGGAAAGACGTGTCCCGGCGAAACGATATCCTCCGCCCCTTTGGCCGGATCGATTGCCGCCTGAATGGTGCGCGAGCGGTCCTG
>CAZWCL010000430.1:0-3469 GCA_964632265.1 uncultured Hyphomicrobiaceae bacterium
CGGCGACGCTCAAGTACCGCTCTTCGAAATCGTCAGGTGTCATGGCGAACGGCGCACGTATCGTGTCACGCAGATCCGGCAGCATCGTCTCAGCCAGCGCATCAATGATGCGTTCCTGCAACTTCGGGGCTTGCCTGTCCCAGTCGATGCCGCTGTCGTTGTTGGGTACCGGGCAGAGAACGTAAAACGAATCATGTCCGACAGGGGCGAACGAGGGGTCTGTTGCGGTCGGACGGTGGACGTAGAGCGAAAAGTCGTCAGCCATTTCCTTTTTAGTGAAGATCTCGTGGAGCAACTCGCGATAACGCGGCCCGAGCCAGATGGTGTGGTGGGCGACGTCCGGGTAGGTGCGCTCGGTGCCGAAGTAGAGCACGTATAGCCCCATCGATTTGCGTGATTTGAGTTTCAGGCGCGGTACGGTCGCGGCAGATTTGCCGGGCAGCATCTGACCGTAAAGGTGGAGCGGGTCCGCATTCGAGACGACAATGTCAGCAGGCAGGGCGCTGCCGCCGTCGAGGCGCACACCTGTCGCCTTGCCGTTTGATACGACGATTTCTGAGACGGTTTCACCGAGCCTGAGTTCGATGCCTTCTTCTTGCATGAGGCGGACGAGGCCGTCGACGAGGGCGCCGGTGCCCCCCATCGTGAAATGCACGCCCCAGCGCTGCTCAAGGAAGTGGATGAGCCCGTAAATGCTGGTCGTCGTGAACGGGTTCCCGCCAACCAGAAGGGGTTGAATCGAGAAGGCCTGACGCAATTTTGGATTAGTGAGATGGCGGCTGACCAGTTGCCATACGGTGCGGTCGCTGCGTAGGCGCAATAGATTGGGGATCTGGGAGAGCATCGCGCCGACCTTGTCGAACGGCTTGTCGGCCAATTCCGTGAAGCCCACATCGAAGAGGCGTTCGGAGTGTGCCAGGAGGTCGCGATAACCATCGACGTCGCGCGGCTCTATACGCTCGATTTCGGCGATCGTCTTTTCGGTGGTGCCGCCATAGTCGAACGTGTCACCGTCGGGAAAACGGAAGCGGTACCAGGGATCGAGCGGCACGAAGGTCACGTAGTCTTCGCGGCGTTTGCCGAACAGTGCAAAGAGTTCGTCGAAAAGAAATGGCGCGGTGATGACCGTCGGGCCGGCATCGTGGCGGTAGCCGCCATGTTCAAAAACCTGGGCGCGGCCGCCGGCGCGCGAGACGCGGTCGATGACCGTGACATCATAACCCCGGGCGCGTAGGCGTAGCGCCCCCGCCAAGCCGCCGAAGCCTGCTCCAATGACGACTGCTTTTTTCTTGCTCACGGTGGAGCCCCCCAACGGCCGAGAAATGCAGTTCCTCGCCAGAACGTGCCAGACGTCCAATCGGTTCAGTTTTGACGCCCTTAGGCAGTATTTCGCAAGCTAGATCATTTCCGGTTTAGGTGCAGAACGTTCGCAAGCAGGGCCGTCGCCGGCTAAACCGGAAAAAATGAACTACTCAAATAGTGGAGGTCGGACCCGCTCTACTGCGCAATCAATCGCGCCCGTCGCAGCGCCGACAGATCCCGGCTGCCCGTGCAGAAACATGTGATGCGCAGTTGCTCTATGATGGCTTCGAGCCTTTCAATAAGCGCTTTTTCGCTCGTGACGGCTGCTGCCAGCACTCCGGCAGCGAGGCCGGTCATATCGGCACCAAGGCGTAGTGATTTCGCAACGTCGACGCCGGTCTTGATGCCGCCCGATGCAATGAGCGGTATTTCAGGAGCGGCTGCCCGCACGTCGCGTACGGCTGTCGCGGTCGGTATGCCCCAGTCGCGGAATGCCGAGGCGACGGCGCGTTGATGCTCGGTTTCGGCGCGTTCAGCCTCGACGCCGGCCCAACTGGTGCCGCCGACACCTGAGACATCTATGGCGGCTGCACCGGCTTCTATCAACTGCAGGGCGAGGCTGGCAGATATTCCGGCGCCGACTTCCTTGACGATGACAGGTTTTGGAAGTGTGGCGCAGACGTTGGCGATGCAATCGAGCAAGCCGCGCCAGTTCTTGTCGCCGCCGGCTTGCACGGCTTCCTGAAGGGGGTTGAGGTGGATGATCAAGGCGTCTGCATCGATCATTTCAAGAGCGGTCAGGGCCATGGCCGGGCCGTCCCACTGCTTGAGCTGCGCGGCTCCGAAATTTGCGAAAATCGGCACATCTGGTGCTCGTTCGCGCAACTTCGCGCTGAAACCGGCTTCGCCGTGGCCTTCGAGGGCGATACGCTGGGAGCCGACGCCGAACGGTAAACCGAGTAGCTGGCAGGCGCCGGCGATGCGCTCGTTCAGTTGTTGCGAGCGGTCCGGCCCACCGGTCATGGAGCTGACGAGTAATGGAGCCTTGATCTTATGGCCGAGGAAACGGCTTGCGACGTCGATCTCTGACAGATCCAGTTCCGGCAAAGCGACATGGTCGAAGCGCACGAGTTCCAGTCCGGTTTCACCACTCGCGATCGCGGCGCCACCTGTCAAAACAGTGTCGATGTGTTCGATTTTGCGCCTGGAGATATCGGTCATGATCTCGTGCCTGATTGACGACGGACTTCACGAAAACGCCCCTGCTCCCATGCGTGAACCAGGCCGCCACCCGTTCGCGGCGATTTGCACCGGGTGCCAAAATCGTCCGTTCATCTTATATGAGGGTGGATGATGATGCTGAGCAACAAGATTTGGATTTCGTGGTGACAGGTAGCGAAACGGTGCGGGCGAGGTCACGGCGGCAGGCTTCAATCGGACTGCTCTTGGCATCAGCCGTGATCCTCGGTTGGGCGGGGGTGCACGTGATGTGCATGTTCTTCTATACCTGGGGGCCCCATTCTTGGATCACCGCTCCGATTTTGATGGCGGTCAATTGTTGGCTTTATGTTGGTCTTTTTATCGTCGCTCACGATTGCATGCACGGATCTCTTGTGCCGTTCCGGCCGGCATGGAACCGAAGGATCGGGCAGCTTTGCTTGATGCTCTATGCGGGCTTCGATTATGACCACCTCAACCGCAAGCATCACCTGCATCACCGCCATTCAGGGCTCGCCGACGACCCCGACTTCGATGAGCGTCCGCCGCACAGTCTCGCGGCCTGGTACCTACGCTTCCTTGTCGAGTATTTCTCATGGCGAGAGGCGCTCTTTCTGGTGACTGTTGCCGCGGTCTATACCTTTATTCTCGACGTTCACCTGGCAAATCTTCTCGTATTGTGGGCGTTGCCGGCGATCGTGTCGTCCTTTCAACTCTTTTACTTTGGCACCTATCTCCCGCACCGGCCCGGATCAGAGCCGTTTCGGGACCGTCATCGTGCGCGCAGCAACCATTTTGGCTGGTGGCTGTCGTTGATTACATGTTTCCATTTCGGCTATCACCACGAACACCACCGCAAGCCTGATGCGCCATGGTGGGCCTTGCCAGGGTTACGTGACCCGGATAACTCGGCCAGGCGCGAGGCGGCGCCCCCGCCCCCGCAGGTTTC
>CAZWCL010000431.1:0-3456 GCA_964632265.1 uncultured Hyphomicrobiaceae bacterium
TTCGCAACCGGGGCCGTCGCCGGCTAAACCGGAAAAAATGATCTACTCCAATAGTTTAGAGCAGGACTACCGACCTAAACCAGATCTGGAACCAGGACGGTCCGGGAACTTGCGCGCGAGGCACTTGGCGCCCCGTCGCGTTACAACCGAACGGACCTGGCTTGTTCCGACGACGGGCAGGTTGATATCCTTACCTGAAGTCGGCGTGGATGGCTTTCACGTTCAAATCCTCGCCGCGCCGGACCTTGCGCAACTGCATCAGTCCACGGTTCAATTCGGCGCCTAAAATAATGACGACGGCGGTCAATTGAAAGAAGATCAAGGCGATCATGAGTTGACTGAGGCCGGCGTAAAAGCGCGTGTAGTTCGAATAGCCAAGCCAGATCGAGTAGGCCGAGGCCGCCACTAACCACAACACGACGGTGAGGGCGATACCGGGCCATACTTCCCGGAAGCCGCGCTTTCCGGCCGCGAGATAGAGGTGTGCGGCAAACAGTTGGCCGGCGATTATGATCGCGACCACAATATAAAGGAACCCGGACTTTAGCCAAGGCGAGTCGAGAAAAGCTTGGAGAACGGGCGAATTGAATTTCGCGGCCAGCGTCGGGACGACGATAAGCGTCGAGGTGAGGAACAGCAGAACCACGGCTGTTACGCACACGTGCAGCATCGAGAGGGCAAGGCACACCGGATAAGAACGCGTCTCAGTCTCGCGATAAGCGAAGTTCAGTGCCGCTCGTAATGTTTCGACGGCGCTCGTCGCGAAGAAAAGCGTGATCGCGCCACCGATCGTCAGCAGGTCGATACGGCTCTTGGTCATAATTTCGGTGACCTGGGGGGCAAGCCCTTTGGCGACTGCTTCCGGCAAAATTTGAAAAAGCTGGGCAACGGTCTCGTTGGCCAACTCGCGGCCACCGAGAATACCTGCGAGCGAACCCAGCAAAATGCAGAAGGGAAAGAGCGAGACGACGAACGAAAACGCGACTGCGCCAGCCATGGAAAATTGGCTGTGCTGGTACAGGCGATAGATCGCGCTCAAAAGGGGCCAGTTTTGTTGCATCGGTCGCTGCGTGCGTGGTCCTCGGATTTACTTCAATCGAATGAAACGACGAGGGAGCGAAGTGTTGGGGGTGCTGCCCGTTGTTTCAATGTGTCGCGCTGACTTGGGCGGCCGCGCCACGTTGAGTGCGCGGCTCGGCGGCGCGGCTATGTCTATTGTCCCGGGCTTTAAGCCAATTCGGTGACCAGTGCTGTCGCGGTATTGTCACAGTAACCGGCTTCAGGGGCACAACAACCGGTCTCAGGCTGCTATGGGGCTGTTCTGTAAGGAATTGCGACGGCCAGAGCAAATGGGCGCGAGCCCTTCACTATCTATCGGATACATAAATAATGTTTTTGCGACTGGCGCCGTGGTTGTTCGTTTCATTGTGGTCAACAGGTTACATCGCGATGAAATATGCGGCTCCGTTTGCGGAGCCGTTCACGTTTCTCACCATTCGTTTCGCTCTGGTTGTCGTCATCCTCTTGCCGCTGATCCTGGCGATCGGGCGGCTGAAGCTCGGCTTCAATGATTTCCTCGCTGGCGCCATGGTCGGGGCCCTGCTGCATGGCGTTTATCTTGCGAGTATCTTCCTTGCAATCAAGCAAGGGCTGCCGGCGGGGGTCGCCGCCATCGTCATAAGCCTGCAACCGCTGCTGTCAGCAAGCGTCGTCGCGCCGATGCTCGGTGAACGGGTGGAAGCGCGGCACTGGGCCGGTCTCGTTCTCGGGCTCGCGGGTGCGCTTATCGTTTTATGGCCGGCGGTCGACATGGAAAACGCCGATTTCGGCGCCGGTACGCTTGCGATTTCGCTTATCGGACTTGGCGCGATCACGATCGGGACGACACTTCAGAAGGCTTGGTTCGCGCACCTGGATTTCCGGACTACGCTTCTGCCTCAATATGTCGGCGCTACACTTTTCGTCGCCATCATGGCTGTGCTGTTTGAGACCGGGGAGGTTCAATGGTCGTGGCCGGCGATCGGTGCGATGGCATGGCTTGTTCTGGTGCTGTCTATCGGCGCCATTTCGTTGTTCATGATGCTGCTTCGGCAGAATGAGGTTTGGCGCACGGTGACGCTCTTTTATCTCATTCCGCCGCTGACGACGCTCACCGCCTGGCTACTCTTCGACGAGGCACTTGGGGTTCTACAACTTTTTGGTATGTTAGTGGTTGTTGTCGCGATGATCCTGGCGCGGCCGCCGCGACCGGCCTAGTCTTGGCGGCGTCTTGGCGGCGTCTTGGCGGCGTCTTGGCGGCGTCTTGGCGGCGTCTTGGCGACGCGGGCGGGCGAGCAAATCGCGCAAAACGTTCGTGATCATGCAGGTGGACCGGGGCCGTCTATCGACGTCGGCGGGCATGGCCGCTAGGCAGGGGCGCGGCATGGCGGGCGATTCGAAACTGCGCGTGATAAAAAATGTCTTAATTCTCGTGCTTTAGAATGGCTTTAAAGTGTGTTTTCGAATCTTGGCGGGGACTGATCGGAGACGTGACGGACGAACCTTCAAAACACGCAGCTGTCCATGACGCCGGCAGTGCCTCGGAAAGCGACGTCTGCCAACCATTCTGCATTCGCCTCAACGCCGACGCAGCCGCTGAGGCAGATGATCTGACGGCCATTCGCCGTATTGATCGGATCACCTTGAACGCGCTCAATGACGCCGGCGTCGTTTCGTTCGGACAGATCGCGGCTTGGGACCGTTTCGAAGTCCGCCGCATAAGTAAAGAATTGGGGCTTGGCAAACGAATCTGGCGTGAATGCTGGATCGAGCAGGCCGCCCTCCTCGCGAGCCGGAAGTCGCCTGAACTCGGCCCGGCGACAGGCGCAAAATCCGGCAAGCTGCCGTGCGATGAGCCGCCCGCTGTGCCTGACCCGACGATAGCGGCCGTGGTCGAAGCCGCGCCTATTGAAACCAGCCCATTGGAACGAGCGGCAACGGTGGCGACAGTACCTCCGACGGCGATTCCAGCTAACGTTGCTGCGGCGGCATCTCCAGACGGGTTGACTGCCGGGATCGCATCTCACGAGGCCACACGCTCCGAGAGCATAAATGATGGGGACGCCCCTGCAGGCAATGTGTCATCGTCCGTGCCGGCATCGGCGCCGCCAATCAAATCTTCCGCATTGCCACCGCCTGCGCCGCAGCGGCGCATAAAGGTTGGCCGGCGCGCTGCCCGCCTGCCGACGCCGGCACCGCGCCGGTTCGTTTACATCAGAGGTATATCCAACGAAACAGCCGACCGTCTGCGCGCGAGCGGCGTGCAGTCGCTCGGTGATATCGCCGGCTGGTCCGGTACCGATGTCCAGTGGTTTCAGGCCCTGCTGGGCGACAAGGTGGATATTGTTCGAGATCAATGGATTGAACAGGCGGCCGTGCTTTCGCTTGGCCGCTGGACGCGGCATGCGCTGCGCGTTG
>CAZWCL010000432.1:0-3451 GCA_964632265.1 uncultured Hyphomicrobiaceae bacterium
CAGCCCGGCAAAAGAGGCAACGGCCGCAATGCGAATAAATCCAAAAGTAAAGCGCCGTACAGGCTGCGTGGTGGTCATCGACGTGATCCCCTTAAGCCAACGCAACACACATAGGTCTGGCATCATTGTTTACGGCTGACACTCTCTGATACACTGATCAATAAAGTCTTAAGCTTGATAACGAATTTCCCCTCAACGGCCCTAATGACATCGTGAGCGCCCGCTTAATGAATACGAACCAGCCCTACGATCTCCCCACGCTCGACACCGCTTTTGGTGACGATGAGACCGGCTCAAATCCGGTTCCAATTCACGGCATCGGCGCCGGCGAAAGCTTCGAGAAAATTGAGGGGATCGGGGCGGCGCAGCTCGCCTGGATCAAGGCGCACGCCTTCTCAGGCCAAGCGAAGCAAACGCTAGCGGTGCCCCGCGCCAACGGTGGAATTGGCGCTGTGTTGGCGGGGCTCGGGGCCGGCGACAGCGGGGAGCCTTGTGGACCGGCCGATCTCCTAGCCGGCGCGCTGGCGAAGCAACTGCCCGCCGGAGTGTACAGGCTCGGACATGGCTGGACTGACAAATCGACGGCCGCGATGGCTTGGGGGCTCGGGGCCTACCAGTTTCGCGCCTACAAAAAGAGCCCCACCCAAGAAAGCCGCCCGGCGGCGGGGACCGGCGCAGATGCGGCACACGGCGGAACGGCAACGGCTCGGCTTTTGCTCGACGATGATATCGATGGCGAGGTCGTCCGCCGGACGACGGGCGCGGTGTGGCTTGGCCGGGATTTGATCAACACACCGGCGAACGACATGGGACCGGAGGAACTGGAAAGAGCGGCGCGGCTGGTCGCCGAGCGGCACGGCGCCGAGATGTCGGCCATCGTTGGCGACGACCTTCTTGCGCAGAATTTTCCGCTGATCCATGCGGTCGGACGGGCGAGTTCGCGGGCGCCACGGCTAATCGATATCAGTTGGGGCCAGCGGCAAGCGCCACGCATCACGATCGTTGGCAAGGGAGTGTGTTTTGATACGGGCGGGCTCGACCTCAAGCCGGCATCGGGAATGCTGCTCATGAAGAAAGATATGGGCGGGGCCGCAGCGGCGCTTGCGCTCGCGGACATGGTGATGGGTGCGAAGCTCGACGTTCGGTTGAGGGTGCTCGTGCCAGCGGTTGAAAATAGTGTCAGTGCCAGTGCGTTCAGGCCGAGCGACATACTGGCGTCACGGGCCGGCAAGACGGTGGAGATCGGCAATACGGATGCGGAAGGGCGGCTGGTGCTTGCCGATGCGCTGGCTCTGGGGGACGAAGAAGAACCGGACCTGATGATGTCGTTTGCCACGTTGACCGGGGCGGCGCGGGTTGCGCTCGGGCCGGATCTGCCGCCGTTTTTTATTGATGACGATACACTTGCACATCACGTGACAACGGCGGGGCAGAGAGTTGGCGATCCTGTTTGGCGGATGCCGTTCTGGCGAGGGTACGACCGGATGCTGACGTCGGCGTCCGCAGACATTTCCAACACAGGCGATTCGCCATTTGCCGGGGCCGTGACGGCGGCGCTGTTTCTCAAGCGATTCGTCGATAATGCGGCGCACTACGCGCATTTCGACATCTACGGCTGGCGACCGGCGGCACGGGCACTCGGGCCGAAGGGCGGCGAGCCGCACGGGGCGCGGGCAATGTTCGAGGTGATCCGGGACATCGCGGTCAAGGGCCGCGTTTAGTGGCATCAGGCGCAAACATGGGCCTCGACCGGCGCCGCAACGCATTTCGGGCGGACCTGGCCGATGCGCGTCTGAAGGGGCGAGTGCCGGCGCCGCGGTTCGCTGAGGGCACGGTGTATCATGTGGCTGTGCCCGTTGCGCCGGTATTGGCCGGGCCAAACGACGAGGCGGCGCTCGACAGCGAGGCGCTTTGGGGCGAAACGGTTACCGTGTTCGACACGCGCAATGGTTTTGCATGGTGCCAACTCGCGAGAGATGGGTATGTCGGGTATGTGCCGGCCGACGCGCTTCAGGCGGCGGCCGCGTTCGGCGGGCGGGCGGCGACGCATCGGGTGAGCGCGCTTTCGACGCTCCGTTATGCCGCGCCCGAAGCGACCAAACGCGCGACAGGTGAGCTGGCGTTCGGGACAGTGCTGGTTGCGCACGCGATCGATGGGCAGTGGTTGCGCCTCAGCGATCCGGGCGAGCGGGGGACGGCTGGCGCGGGAGCTGGCGACGCCGCGGGCGGTGGGTTTGTCTTGCGGGCGCACGTCGTGCCGATTCGAGAACACGCACCGGACATAGCGGCGACCGCGCTACGGTTCCTCGATGTGCCGTATCTTTTTGGGGGAAAGTCGGCACGGGGCATCGACTGTTCCGGGCTCGTGCAGTTGGCGTTACAGGCCGCGGGTGTTGAATGTCCGCGCGATACCGACATGCAGGCCAGCGAACTGCCGGGCGATGTGGCGCTGCCGGATCCCGAGACGCTACCGGGGCTCAACCGCGGCGATCTCATCTACTGGCCGGGCCACGTCGGTATCATGATTGATGAAGCGCGGCTCGTGCATGCGAGCGGAACGCCGATGTGTGTGTGCGTCGAGGCGGTTGGCGACGTAGCACGCCGCTCGCGCGGCGAGGGGCCGGTCGCGGTGGCGGTGAAGCGGATCGCGTGAGGAGGCGGTGCAAAATCGTTTGGGCGGTTACTTGGTGCGGGTTTGTGCCTGCTTTGGGGCCGCCGATACGGCCGGACGTTCTTCGGGACGTTCTTGTGCGTATCGGTCGCGCAGGGCAATCGCCGTAAGCGCAGGCAATGCCGCAGTCATATAAAACGTCGCTTCCCCGCCGAAGGCGCTGGAGGCGATACCGGCCACGGCGGGGCCAAGAACGCTGCCTGCCGCGGTGGCGAGAAGCGCTGCGGTCAGGCTTAGCGACGGAAGCATCGGGAAAAGCCGCTCCGACCAGAACGCCAGAACGGCGCTCGTCATCATGACATGAACACCTTGCAGCCCGGCCGAAAAGATGAGCCCGACCCAGGTTCCCGGCGCGACCGCGACTGCGGCGAGCGACAACGCACCAGCCAACATGAGAAGACGCAAGAGCATCGGCAAGCCGATCCGCGCCTTAACGCTTCCCGTCACAAGGCCGGTGAGCCCGAACAGGCCGTAGAAGATGAAGACAAGGGCGGGCGTAATCGTGACGGGGACGCCCGGGACACCGCCGGCCTCGACCATATAATCGGCTGCAAACGAGATGTAGATCGTTGACGTCGTCCCGTAGGAAAAGCCAATGACGAAGAGAGGGATCGCCGATGCATCAAGGAGCCCTCTCCATCCCGGCCGGGACAGGCCGCCGGTATCCTTGCCAACCGGCCGCAACGCTACCCAGTTGGCAAGCAACACCAGAGCGCTGGCGATGGCGAAGAGTGCCCAGCAAAATCGCCATGAGAGGCCTAAAACCACCATTGCGAGCGC
>CAZWCL010000433.1:0-3434 GCA_964632265.1 uncultured Hyphomicrobiaceae bacterium
TGCGCTCGCGGGGAGAAAGGGTATCGCGCCGAGCCAGGCCCGGCTCGTCGTGCGCGGGAACGCCACCGTGGCTGCCAGTCTTCTATTGCGCCGCGGCGACTCTGACGCGATGATCTGCGGAGCACTGGGGCGCTACCTCGATCAGTTCCGCAACGTCGAAGAGGTGGTTGGCCGGCGCCCCGGCGTCAGGACATTGGGATCGCTGTCCGGAGTGATCCTGCCGGGCGGTCCATTGTTCATGACGGACACGCATGTCAACTATGACCCCGATGCGGAAATGCTTGCCGAGATCGCGTTGATGGCTGCGGATAAAGTGCGCCGGTTCGGCATCACACCTAAAATGGCTTTGGTCTCGCACTCCAACTTCGGCACGCGCGACAATTCGAGCTCGCGCAAGATGCGCCGGGTCTTGTCGATTCTCAATGAGGCGGATCCGGATCTCGAGATCGAGGGTGAAATGCACGCCGATGCCGCGATTTCGACGTTGATACGCGACGACAACTTCCCAACGTCGCGTCTTGTCGGGCGCGCAAACCTTCTTGTCATGCCGACGCTGGATGCCGCACACATCGCTTTTACACTGCTTCGCTCCATTACCCGGTCCGTCGCCATCGGACCGATGTTGCTTGGCACCGCGCTGCCGGCACACATCGTGACGACGTCGGCAACGGTACGGACAATGCTCAATATGTCGGCCGTTTCGATCGTCGACTCGATCCGCGGAGACCACGAACCGCCACGCCTTTGACGAATATCGGCGTTTTGTTGCGGCCCTAACACGTTGGCAGGCGGACGACTGGTGCCGCGAGGATCTTGTTCCGGGTTTGCTTGAGCCACATGCGCCAGCTTCGCATACTTGTCCGATGAATGATTCGATCAGACACGTCTCTCGGAACTGCTCGCGCATCGCCCACCAGGCTCGCTCGATCGTGCGTCGGCCGGTGCTTCGTGGGGCGTCAGAGCGGCTTTCGGTTGACGCATGGACGCTCTTCGCAGCAGGCGCGGTCTGGATGGCGGTGATTACTGGCGGCCCGGCCGGCGCAGAGTCGTCCGAGACGCATCCTGCCAGCCGGACGGACCCATCGCGCGCGGTCACGCATCGATCGTCATCTGCTCGGGGAGGATGCGCGCTCAGGTATCATCAGGCATTGCAAGGCCGCGTCAGCGAGGCGGCGCGGGCAACAAAGGCGGCCGCCGGACAGTTGCGCAAACCTCTGCCAGGTCGTCCGGGTTACTGGCTTTTCTGGGACGGCAGCGGTATCCTCGCGCGCACCGCTCGTCAAAAACGCCTCCTTGCGGCGCCGATTTTGAATTGGCGGGAGAACCGGATGTGTGTGCGGTCGATCCTTGCACGCGGCGGCCGCATCCGCTGCCTCAAATGGAAACCGATACCAAAAGGCTACGAGCCACCCGAACCGGAACTACCGGCGGTCGATCCTGGCAAGCTCAAAATCTCACCGGCGGAACGGCGTATCGCCCGCGCACTCGCACGGCGGGTGACCCGCAAAAGCGCTTTCCGCGAATTCGATTTCAATACTGCCATGTATCACATGGCAGCGCGTACGACTGATGAACTCGTTGCCTACACCTCGCAGTCACAAACGCCATCCCTATGCACAGGCGCGATTGAAATGGTGGCCTTTTACCGTCGCAAGTTGGCACCTCTGAAAAAGATCAGATTGCAAGCGGTGATGCTTCGTCGGGAAACAGTTGTCGCCGCGCAGCGTACGATTGATATGGCGCTAGCCACTTGGCGCCCAGAAAGACCGCAACCTCGAACGGCGCCACATCATCTCTCAGACGACACAAACTCAGATGCACGCGCAGCGTTGCGAACGGCGTTTAATGAGTTGCTATCGAAGACTATGAGCCCTTCGGAACATCAGCAGGTACGATCTCGCAAAGAGCCCATCGAAATGCTGTCACTTACGCGCGAGATTTTGACGGATCAGCGCCTGAAGAAGATGGACGCGAGACACCGCGGTGCGACCGTCAAGGCGTTGCGCAACCTGGAGTTTTCGCTTTACGCACTCGACAACGAGGCCGGTCTTTCCCGGCTGGATGATGCCTTTGAAGCGACGCTGAGGGCCATTCTGGCGGCGCATGAACGCGAATGCCGTTGCGGTTCGTGACATTGGCGGCTTGATACTGTGTAGCAATTTGAGCCGGACTTGCCTTGCGCCTCGGGGAAACATTTCTGGGACTACCGCCCAAATTAGAAATACTATTCTCCAGATAGGGCAAGATTACTGATAATGCAGGTAGTAAAGTCTCAATTATATTCAATCCAATCATTTGTGGAGTTGTGACTGACCACTTTAAGACAGTCTTGGCGCAAGCCGGAAGATGGCGGCTTGGGACAGGTTTCTTGCCGGCGGGTTACGATGGACGCGCTGAATTTTTTGTTTAAGGCGATGCACATTCATTCGGCTTCGATGCTGCAGCTTTAGCGCATCGGCGCCGCTCTGGATTTGAGTGGTGGTAAGCGTATGGCAGCTGATAATAAGACGGTTTCGGGCAGTTCGTTCGTCCGCCGATCAGGCGAGCCGGTCTGGTCACAGATAGCACGATCAATTGAAGAACAGATCATTTCCGGAAACATGCCGTCGGGAACGCGTTTGCCGACCGAAAATCAGCTGGCGGCCAGTTTCGGCGTCAACCGTCATACATTGCGCCGCGCTCTACGCGAACTGGTCCGCAAAGGCTTGATCACGGCGACACCGAGACGAGGCACCATTGTCACGCGCCGGCGCTTTGGCTACCCCTTGTGTGCCTCACTTTCCTTGAGCGCCGTTGCCAGGGCGACAGGCATGGGTGCGGAGGATCGGCTGCTGCGCCACAGTATCGTTCGCGCAACTCGCAATGCGGCGAGTGCACTGCAGATCGCCGATCGCTCAATGGTGCTGGATCTGCATTACCTGCGGCTTCTGAACAACGTACCTGTCTGCCTGTCAGAATGCTGGATGCCGGCCGATCGCTTCGAGGGCGTTGGCCGGTTGTTCGAACGGCTAGGGTCTTTGGAGCGGGCGCTATCGGAATTGAACGTGGCCCTGCACGACGACGAACTGCGTATCATCGGCCAACCTGCGACAGAGCAGGAGCGCCGTCATCTTGATCTGCCGAAAGGTGCAACCGTCCTGATCATCGACCGCCGCTACATGAGCGAAGGTGGTGATCCCGTGTTGGCAATTCACAATTGCTTCGCCGCGGATCGTGTCGAATTGCGCAAGGTGCTGGCCGATACAGCCTGCTAGACCAAGTGGCCAGCCCTGAACTTTCGATCCGGCTCAGGGCACAGTTCATTCCTTGAGCGCGTCAAGCTTCACTCGATGGACGAATCGGCGGCGTTGCGCGCGATGCAGCAGCGGCGCGAAGGGACGTTGCTGCCGCGTCGCATTGATCAAAACCCGCGATGCCGCCTTGATCTGAGGACC
>CAZWCL010000434.1:0-3427 GCA_964632265.1 uncultured Hyphomicrobiaceae bacterium
GTGGCGCCGAGCGTTGCCGCCGGCCCTTCCGATCGCGGCGTCACGATCGAGCAGACGAGAATCGACAACTACGGCAGCCTGACGTGTTTCCGGGTAACAGCCGACGGCCGCATGGCGCCCTTGGTGTATGCTGTCTCCGGGCCGCGGCGGATTGTCCTCGATTTGGAGGAAACCCAGTTTCGCCTGCCCCGCCGGCTGCCGAAACGAAAAGCCGGCCTCATTCTCGATTACCGCTACGGCCGCCTCAGCAACGGTACCGGCCGCATCGTGCTTGATGTCAAACCCCGCGCCCGCATAGGCCGCATCGCCGCCAGTTCCGTCGCGAAAAACCGCTTCCGCCTGAATGTCGCCATTACCGATGGGTCGTCAGGGATGGCCAGGGCGACCTGTCCCAAAGAGGAGCCCACGCCGAAAACCCGCACGGCCGGCTGGGGCAGCACAGTCGCCCCGGCCTCGGTGCCGGACGCCACCGACGCGGCACCACAAACGCCGCGCCGCGGCCAACGCCCGGTCATCGTCATTGATCCGGGGCATGGGGGAATTGATCCTGGCGCAGTCGTCAATAACCGGGACCAGGAGAAGGCCATTGTTCTGGCCGTCGGCATGGAGTTGGCAGAGCGTCTTACGGAACGTGGTCGGTTTGAGGTTGCCATGACCCGAACCGGCGACACATTCATATCGCTCGATCAGCGCATCAAATTCGCCCGGGAACAAGGCGCCAACCTATTTGTCTCGTTACATGCCGATTCGATCGACAACCCTCTTACCGCCATCGCCACAAGCGGCGCCGCAGTCTACATCCTCTCCCATCGGGCCTCGAATCGACTGGCGAAGCGCGTCGCCGAAAAAGAGAACGCCGCCGATCTTGTAGCCGGCATCGCACCAAATCTTAATGCCGAAAAGGCTGGCGTACGTAACATTCTCGTCGATCTGATGAAGCGGGAAACTGAACGCGAATCGACTCGCTTTCGCGCGCTCCTTCTCCAGGAAATGCGCAAGCGCGTGCCGGTCTCGAAGCAACCCGAAAGAGCCGCCGCCTTTCATGTCCTCAAGCAAACCGACACACCATCAGCACTCGTCGAACTCGGCTACATGACGAACCCGGGTGACATGAAGCGCATGCGTAGCCGCAAATGGCGCCGCCGGATCGCGGGTGCGATCGCGCGGGCGGTAACGCGCTTTTTCGACGCCCGTTAAGCCGCAAATGGAGGTGAACAGGCGTGCGTCCAAAAACCGGGGCGAATGTGTTACGTCAAATAACTGTATAGCCGGCCACTAGGATTTGCCCTCGGATTGTACTAATTCTGCCATGAAGTAAACGGACTGTTCACTCGACGAACGCATCATCTCCAGGACACAGGGACTCGGGTTATAGGGACCGGTTTCAGGGAGATGGACGGATCTATTGCCGTCTCAGGTTGCGTACAACTGACAAAGTCCACAGATAGTTTGTCCGGAGTTGCGTCGCACTCATCGATATTGAAAGCTCAGTCGGTGCCGTCGCATTGAGTTGCCGGTCGTTGCTTTATGGCAGCAGCCTTACAATGTTGGAATAACCGCACATCTTGGAGCCAACGGTTATGCGACCGCCTGTTCTTCCGCCGCCTCAAAAGCCGAAGAGACGCCGCAAGCGCAGGCGTCAAAGAAGTTTTCTGCTCGGCTTTCTGGGTTTCGCCTTCACCGCCGGGGTCTTTCTTCTCCTCGCAGGCGGCGTGGCAGTTGGCTACATCGTGTGGAATGCGTCGAAAGATTTGCCAAGCTCCGACAACCTGGCCGAGTATGAACCGCCGGTCATGACCCGTATTCATGCCGCAGACGGTTCTCTTATTGCGGAGTACGCCCGTGAGCGCCGCATCTTCGTACCGATCAACACCGTGCCGAAGATCGTCATTGGTGCTTTTTTGTCGGCCGAGGACAAGAACTTCTATAGCCACAATGGGCTGGATTTCCGGGGCATTGCCATCGCGCTCTACAAGCACCTTGTGCTTGGCAAACGTCTGGTTGGCGCCTCGACCATCACTCAACAGGTCGCCAAGAACTTCCTTTTGACCAATGAGCGCTCCTTCGAACGCAAGCTCAAGGAAGCCATTCTGGCCACTCGCATCGAGCAGGCCTACCCGAAGGACAAGATCCTCGAACTCTATCTTAATGAAATCTACTTTGGCATCGGCTCCTACGGGGTAGCGGCCGCGGCGTTGAATTACTTCAACAAGGAACTCAAAGACCTCACCGCCGCCGAGGCAGCCTATCTTGCCGCGCTTCCTAAAGCGCCGAACAATTACCACCCATTCCGTAAGACCGAGGCGGCCATCATTCGCCGCGATTGGATTTTGGGTGAAATGGCTGAAAACGGGATCATCACGCCCGAGATGCGCGACGAGGCCCGCAGTAAGGGGCTGGACGTCGATCTGAGATCCTTCGGATCACACATTTTTGCGGCCGAGTTCTTCGCTGAAGAGGTTCGCAGATCCCTGCTTGCCCAGTATGGCGAGAAAAAGCTTTACGGTGGCGGCATGTCCGTGCGCACGACGCTTTCCCCGCGTCTGCAGCGCCTTGCCCGCAAGGCGCTTGTCGGCGGCCTCGTTAAGTTCGACCGCTCGAAGGGCTGGCGAGGCCCTGTACAACAGATCGACGTAGCGGGTGACTGGGGTAAGACGCTGATCGACATTAAGGTGCCACGCGATATCGCGCCATGGCGCCTTGGGGTCGTTCTGGCTGTCGAACAAAAAAAGATCGTCGTCGGATTACGCCCGGAAAAGCTGGCGAGTGGCAAGCTTGCCGCGGAACGCGAAGCCGTGGAAATAAAGCTCGAAGAAATGAAATGGGCGGGCAAGTTTCGCGCCACGAACAAGAGCAAGGGTAAAGCGCCTCGCAATGCAGGCGATGTCGTCTCCATCGGCGACGTCATCTATGTGTCACCCAAGAACCCAAAAGATCTAGCAGGCGCCTGGGAACTGATGCAGATCCCCGACGTTGGCGGGGGTCTCGCAGCGATGGACCCGAACACGGGACGCGTACTCGCGATTGTCGGCGGGTTCTCCTTCGATGTCAGCCAGTTCGATCGTGCTATCCAGGCAAAGCGCCAGCCCGGTTCGTCGTTCAAGCCCTTGGTTTATGCAACCGCCCTCGACAATGGCTACAAACCAACCTCGATCGTCCTCGACGCCCCGATCGAGATCGACCAGGGGGCGGGTAAGGAAGTATGGCGTCCTGAGAACTACAACAAGTCCCGCTCCTACGGCCCATCGACCCTGCGTCTTGGTATCGAGAAGTCACGCAATCAGATGACAGTGCGGCTTGCTCAGGATATGGGGATGCCGCTTATAACCGAGTACGCTCGGCGGTTCGGCGTCTATGACGACCTTCTGCCGGTCCTTTCGATGTCGCTTGGCGCAGGCGAGACGACGCTCCTGCGAATGGTGACGGG
>CAZWCL010000435.1:0-3423 GCA_964632265.1 uncultured Hyphomicrobiaceae bacterium
TACTATCTCACCTCATCAGGAAAATGACACCTTCTGATGATGGTGCCTCACACGCCGGGATTCAATGCGGCGAAGTCGTGGCTTTGACGTCGTTGCGGGACAGATAGCGCGTCTCAGTACCGGTCCCATGCGGTTACCTGGCGGTTACCTGGCGGTTACCTGGCGGTTACCTGGCGGTTACCCGGCGCCGGGACGTCATCAGGCGATCAGGCGGGCGATAATGACAACGATAATCGCGCCAATCGTCGAGACGACAATCTGGGAGGCAAGTTTGTTCTTGATCCCGAGATTTATGCCGGCCGCGTTAAAGACGAAGCCACCGACGAATGAGCCGAGAACGCCGCTCACGAGATACGTAATGAGACCGCCGCCGCCAACGACAAGGCTTGCGAGGAAACCCGCGACCAGGCCAATTACAAGAAAGATGAGTAGGGTTTTGCTGTCCATGGGGCATGCCTTCCAGGGTTTGCCTCGAATCGTTCACGAATATCGTACACGCATGACGGGGAAGGCGCGAGATGCGTGGGCATGCGCGGCGCGCTCGACTAATCCTAACTTAGCGACGTCCCGGGCGACGTCCCGGGCGACGTCCCGGGCGACGTCCCGGGCGACGGTTGCACTGGAAGACCGGACCGTCCCGGAAAGTGTCAAAGAGATTGTTGAATGTTCCGGCCGCTATGTCAGTGACCGCCGCTCATAACACCGGCTTTGATGGAATAGTCGACCGCGAGGCCGTAATCGGGATCGTCATCAGAATTTAGGATCAACTGACCGGCCCGATTGAGAAGACGATGGCAGTCCCGCGACAAGTAAAAGATATTCGACACCGTGCTTGGCCACCCGTGAACCCACCACGACGGCCAGCGCTCCGGTTGCGCCCGAAATCATACCCGGTCGGCCGCCGATGAGCGCCGTGATCAGTCCGACAATGAAAGCTGCATAGAGGCCGGCCAAAGGATGGACGCCGGCTACAAACGTTGCAAACTGCGCCTATTGCGGCGCAGCAACAAGCGGCTACCAACGATCGCGCTGAACGCAGGGTTAACCGAGATGCGTCAGAGCGGGCACCGGGACGCCCCCGATGCCGGGCGTCGCATGGAGTGCCATCCCCCGGTGACGGGGAGAGGCACCCGGCGACGGGCGGTATCGTTTTACTTATGAATGGCGCGTCCGTAGGCGTCGAGCGCGCTTTCGTGCATCATTTCCGAAAGCGTCGGGTGCGGAAAGACGGTGTGCATCAAGTCTTCTTCAGTGGTCTCGAGCTGCATGGCGACGACGTATCCCTGGATCAATTCGGTGACTTCCGCACCAATCATGTGGGCCCCAAGCAATTGCCCGGTCTTGGCATCGAAGATCGTTTTGACCAAGCCGTCTGGCTCGCCAAGCGCGATCGCCTTGCCGTTGCCCATAAAGGGGAAGCGACCCACCTTGATCTCATGCCCAGCCTCCTTGGCGCCCGCTTCCGAGAGCCCGACAGATGCGATCTGGGGATGGCAATAGGTGCAGCCCGGTATCTTGAGTTTGTCCATGGCGTGAGTGTCGAGCCCTTTAATGGTTTCGACGCAAAGAACGCCTTCATGCTCTGCCTTGTGGGCGAGCATCGGTGGACCGGCTACGTCACCGATAGCGTAAATGCCATCTACAGCGGTGCGGCCAAGGCCGTCGGTGACGATGCAGCCGCGGTTGGTCTCAACGCCGATTTCCTCCAGGCCGAGACCTTCAATATTGCCTTGCACGCCAACTGCCGAGATAAGTTTTTCGGCTTCGACGGTCTCGGTCTCACCGCTTTCGAGTTTGATGGTAGCCTTGACGCCGACGGCGGACTGCTCGACCTTCTCGACCTTTGCACTGGTGAGGATCTTCATGCCTTGCTTGTCGAAGGCCTTGTGGGCGAGGTCGGCGATCTCGGCGTCCTCGACTGGCAGTATCCGTGG
This sequence comes from uncultured Hyphomicrobiaceae bacterium, assembly GCA_964632265.1. Taxonomy (GTDB): domain Bacteria; phylum Pseudomonadota; class Alphaproteobacteria; order Rhizobiales; family Hyphomicrobiaceae; genus CAJQQK01. The sequence goes on from CAZWCL010000435.1 coordinate 1,935, forward strand.
CATCAGTTCAACGACGGTCACGTCAGCCCCGCACGTGCGGTAGAACGATGCGAACTCGATGCCGATGGCGCCGGAACCCATGACGATGATCGACTTTGGCTTGGTTTTCGGCACCATGGCCTCGAAATAGGTCCAGATCTTCTCGCCGTCGGGTTCGATACCAGGAATGAGGCGGGGGCGGGCGCCGGTCGCGACGATGATATGCTTGGCGTCATAGCTGCCTGGTTCGAGCGTGCCTTTTGGTGGGGCAGGCTGCGGCTCGACCGGTTCTTTTTCGGTGCGGCGGACTTCGACCGTACCGGGCTTGGCGATACGCGCCTCGCCCCATATCACGTCGACCTTGTTCTTCTTGAGCAAAAAGCCGACACCGGAATTCAGTTGGGCCGAGACGCCGCGAGACCTCTTTACGACAGCGGTCATGTCGACCTCGACCGAACCATTGAGTTTAAGGCCGTATTTTTCGGGATGGGTCGCCTGATCATAGATCTCGGCGGAGCGCAGTAGCGCTTTGGTTGGGATGCAGCCCCAGTTCAGGCAGATGCCGCCTAAATGTTCGCGTTCGACAATGGCGGTTTTAAAACCAAGCTGGGCGGCGCGGATGGCCGTCACATAGCCGCCCGGACCAGCGCCGATCACTAATACATCGTAAGAACTCATGGTGGCGCGTCTCCTTTTCGCCCTCGCCGCTCAGGTTGTAACCGTACCACATAGCAAAAGACCGCACCGGAAACCGCTGCGGTCTATTAACGCCTGTGTGATGCCGTTGCGACGAAGTGCTATTGTCGCGGCACAGCAACGATGGGCTTGGATGCGGCAGTCGTCATTGGCCTCGCGATCTGAGGCTTGGCGATCTGGGACGCCTTTTTCGCCACGCGGTCGGTCGCTTTTCGGGCGGCGGCAGGTGCCGACGCCGTTTGCGGGTATTTCGAGCACTTGGCCTGGAATTCGCGGTTCAGGCGATCAAGCTCGGCGACCTTGGCAATAGACGCGCGCTTAACGCGCACGCTCCGGGTCTTACCCTTGGCGACGGCGTGAACACGGGCTGGAGTGCCTTCGCTGCGCGCGGCGTTGATTTCAGCCGTCAACGCGACGCAGGTCGGATCAGCCACCATCTTTTTGGGCTGAGGTTTGGGCTTGGCGACTGAAGACGTCGTCAGACCCAGCCCCGAGTTGCCGGCGCATCCAGCCAGTGCAATGGTTGCCGCGACACTGGAAATAAGCAGAATTCTTGTCAGGCGCATGGAACCGCCTCCCCGTTCGAATCATGTTGTGTAACTGACGGTGAGCGCCCCTGTATTCGATCACAAGAGCGCCGCGCCGGTAGTCGTGGATAACCGGGGGCAAGTTGCACAGAAAGCCCGTCAGCCGCCTCCCCACCGGCCGAGAAACTGTTCAAACTGCAGATTGTTCGCGAATGAGTGTTGCCACCAAGCCTCAACATTGAGCTGGGCGGCACCCAAACGCTAAACTTCACAGGGCCAGATCATGA
>CAZWCL010000436.1:0-3422 GCA_964632265.1 uncultured Hyphomicrobiaceae bacterium
AGCGCAGTTTACCGCCCTGAAGCGCGGGCTTCAGGAGGTTGGAGGCATCCATCGCGCCGCCGGACGTGGCGCCGGCGCCGATGACGGTATGGATCTCATCGATGAACAGGATTGCGCCGCCGAACGCCTCGTCTTCCTTCATGACCGCCTTGAGACGTTCTTCGAAATCACCGCGGTAGCGTGTGCCGGCAAGCAGCGAGCCCATGTCGAGCGCGAAAATGACAGAGTCGCGCAGAACTTCCGGCACTTCACCATTGACGATCTTGCGCGCCAAACCTTCCGCGATGGCCGTCTTGCCGACGCCGGGATCGCCGACGTAGAGCGGGTTGTTCTTGGAACGGCGGCAAAGCACCTGGATGGTGCGCAAAACTTCCTTTTCACGTCCGATAAGCGGGTCGATCTTGCCGTCTTTCGCCTTCTCGTTGAGATTGACGCAATACGTGTTAAGGGCGTCGGCGCCCTTCTTATCACTACCTTCTTCGGTGGTCTCCTCGTCGGCGCCGCGCACAGGCCGCCCTTCCGACATGCCTGGACGCTTGGCGATACCGTGAGAGATGTATTGGACCGCGTCGAAGCGCGTCATATTCTGCTCTTGCAGGAAGAATGAGGCATGGCTCTCGCGCTCAGCGAAGATGGCAACGAGCACATTGGCACCTGTAACCTCTTCGCGACCGGATGATTGAACATGGACGACGGCGCGGTGAATGACGCGCTGCACGGTCGTCGTCGGCGTGGCTTCGGAGGCCCCGTCAACTTCGAGGGCGGTCAATTCTGTGTCGACAAATTCGGTGACGCGTTCGCGCAGAATGTCGACGTCCACCGCGCAGGCTTTCATGACGGCCTGGGCATCCCGGTCATCGATCAGGGCAAGCAGGAGGTGGTCGAGCGTCGCGTGCTCATGGTTGCGCTCATTGGCATACTCGAGCGCGCGGTGGAGAGTGTTCTCGAGATTTTGGGAGAAGGATGGCACGATTGAGCTACTCTTTTTCCATGGTGCATTGCAAAGGGTGACTGTGTTGACGGGAGAAGTCTATGACCTGCGTGACTTTGGTCTCAGCGACTTCGTACGTATAAACTCCGCAAATACCGACACCCTTGTGGTGGACATGAAGCATAATGCGTGTGGCGTCTTCGCGGCCCTTGTTGAAGAATTTCTCAAGTACGAGAATGACGAATTCCATAGGCGTGTAATCGTCATTCAGCAGCAGTACTTTGTACAAGCTAGGCTTCTTGGTCTTGGGGCGGGTCTTGGTGATGATGCCGGTGCGCCCATCACCCTCGTCGCCCTTTTTTCCTTCATCATCGTCAGACATGCGTATCCTGTTTCGATCGATCATCCTCGAGCCCCGCGCATGCGAACTTTGGACTAGCGAGCGGACACTGTCAGCCCCCGGGTGTCGTTGTTGCAAGCGACCTCTCAAATTACGTGGTGTGACGATCCAAGGCCGCCAACAGCGATCGTGACCCGGAATTCGCAGCTTGCCCAGTGTAAGCCCTGCAAAGACTAAGTTTTACCGCCAGCGGCAGACGACGACGATCGGCCAACCCGGCGGACTTTTCAAGATAAGTACCGACGGCTCCGAATACCAGATGTGTAACGCAGTAATGCCGTAGGCCGCGATGTGATCCCGCCGATGGCCGTCAGCAACCCACATCACTTAGATACAACGCATTTGCACGCAAATTAGTTTGCAACCTTAAGAATACGTAGACAATAACCGAATTATGCTCAGTCAGCCGGGGTCGCCAGGCGCTTGGCACGGATACGCCGCTTAATGATCTGTTTGGCGCCCCAATAGTGCCTGAAAAATCAGGTGTGAACGAGAATCTGACCGAGGCAAAGAACGGCGATTAAAAATGAGAACAGGCTGCGGCGTATCGATATGGGGGCGCGTATGTATCGCACTCGCGCTGGTCACGGTGCAGTTTTTCGCCGCACCCGCGATGAGCGCTCGCCAGCCCAAAGCTGCGATCGTCGTAGACGGTAACACGGGCGCCATACTCCACGCCCATGATGCCGACGCGCCTCGTTTCCCCGCTTCCCTGACAAAGATGATGACGATCTATCTCGTCTTCGAACGCCTGAAGGACGGGCGGTTGAAGCCAACGACGCGAATACGCTTTTCAGAACGCGCATCGGATCAGCCCCCGTCGAAGCTCGGGCTGGATGCCGGCGAGTCCATCAGCGTTATCAACGCTGTGCGGGCTCTGGTCACCAAATCGGCGAATGATGTGGCAACGGCGGTTGCTGAACATATCGCCGGCAACGAAGCGGCTTTTGCGCGCCTGATGACAGCCCGCGCCCGCCAACTCGGGATGCGCCGTACAACATTTCGCAACGCCTCCGGCCTGCCCAACCCGGCCCAGGTGACGACCGCACGTGATATGGCAACACTCGGCTTGGCGCTGCAGGATCATTTTCCAAAGCGTTATCGGATGTTTTCGCGCCGCCGCTTCACCTACAAGGGCCGCCGCTATCGCAACCACAACCGTCTGCTGGGCCGGTTCAACGGCACCGATGGGATCAAGACCGGCTACACACGCGCCTCGGGCTTTAACATTGCAACCAGCGTGCGCCGCGGGCGGCGACACGTGGTCGGCGTGGTTGTCGGACATCGCTCAGGCAAGCGCCGTAATGCCGCCATGCGCCGCCTTCTGAAGGCGACACTTCCCAAAGCCTCGACCCAACGGACCCGCCAGCCAATCGGCTCTCCTGCCGCAGCGGCTCGCCCGCGCCTCGTTCGACGTCCCAAACCTGTCATACGCACGGGCCGGACCGCAAAGCCGCTGGCCGTCCACCGCCATGCTGCGCGCCCCGCTGCTCGCACCTTCAACAGAGCGCGCGCCGCTGGCAAAGGCCGCCAGCCCTCGACACTTGGCGCCCAGCACGCCAGACTTACGACAAACACGATCAACCGACCGCGCCGGCCCGCTCACCCAAGTGCCACCCACCATGTCCAGATTGGCGCCTATTATAGCGAGGCGGACGCACGAAACGCGTTGACACGCGTAAAGGACCGGGCGCGCAAACTGCTGGCTGGCGCCCGTCCGGTTTCGATCAAGATCCCGTCGCAACCCCGTTCGCTCTATCGCGCGCGCTTCGCCGGCTTCGATGCCGGCCAGGCTGCCGCCGCTTGCTCCAGGCTGAAATCGCTTCGGATCGACTGTTTCGTGGCGCGTGCGAACTGACTGTCCGCCGCACCTTTTCCTGCGTCTCAACGTCAGGCTCGGCAGAAGCGGGCTGACGCTGCTAGACTGCGTGCCGGATGACGATCGCATCTGGACGATCGCCGCAGACCTAATGATTGATAGCGACATTGACCCCGCGATGACTTGAGAGGCAATCAAAAGCTATGAACTCGAAGAATGCGCCCTCCATGCTGACGCGCATGAGGCCTCGCTGGCTCAAAGGCTGTGCCGTC
>CAZWCL010000437.1:0-3411 GCA_964632265.1 uncultured Hyphomicrobiaceae bacterium
TATGGCCGCTCGCAACGTCCGCCGCAGATGGACGAGGCGCCTGAGGAAAATCAGCCGTTCATGCGAACGCAAGACGCTGCCGACTGTCTCGGTACGGTCGTTGACTTCGTGTGCTCCCGGCGTACGGTCGGATCGGTTTCGCTCATTGGCTGGTCGTGGGGCACGGCGATTACTGGGCTCTATACCAGCCGTTACAACGAGCGTGTCGAGCGTCTTGCGCTTTATGCTCCGGTTTGGGACCGCACGAACGCGCGCTCGGCCGTTGATACGGGCGAAGCGGATCTTGGTGCCTACCGAAGTGTCGATCGTGTCGCGACGCTCAAGCGCCGTCAGTCTGGACTGACACCGGCGCAGGCTGCTGAAATCATGCCGACAGAGTGGTTTGATGCCTGGTGGCAGGCGACCGTGGCGGCTGACCAGAGTCCGGATGCCGACACCGTGCAAGCGCCGAACGGCGTTGTGCTCGATGGCCGCGAATATTGGAGCCAGGGACGACCGCTATACGATGCTTCAGCAATCACGACGCCCGTTCTGGTGACGGTGGGAGAGCTGGACCGAGACACGCCGCCAACGTTGGCGCAAGCGTTATTCCCGCTGTTGATGCGCGCTGCGTGGAAGCGATTGACGGTCCTATCCGGCGGTACACATTCGATGATGATGGAAACCGGACGCATGCTTTTGTTTCGTACAGTGCAGCAATTTCTCGAAGAAGCGCCACCCGTTCGCGGCGCGAAGAGTTGAGGCGTCGGCATTCCGGTGTCTGGATGGTGCCAAGCATCGGATCTTGAGATTGTCATGCAACGCAGGTGAGTGATTACGGCGTTATAGTGAAAAAGGTCGGGCCCTGCTTCGCGTATGGCGGGCAGTGACCGGTGATAACCGTTGTGAGCAGAGTAAGCAGTGCCATGGTCGACATCGCGACACGCGTCTACAACCACAATTGGAAAATCGATCCGATCGTGCGTTCCGTGCTCGACAACGATTTTTACAAGCTGCTCATGGCGCAAACAATCTTTCGGCGTAATATTGATACGCGCGTCACGTTCAGTCTGATCAACCGCACGGACGATGTTCCGCTTGCCGAAATGATCGACGAGGAGGTTCTTCGCCAGCAGCTCGATCATATCCGGACGCTGCGCCTTTCGCGTGGAGAATCCACATGGTTGCGGGGTAACACATTCTACGGCGAACGATGGATGTTCGATCCTGACTTCATCGCCTGGCTCGAGGGGTTCCGCTTTCCGGACTACAGGCTGGAACGGAAAGGGGATCAGTATGAGCTGACATTCGAAGGACCGTGGATCGAGACCATGATGTGGGAGATCCCGGCGCTGGCCGTGATCATGGAGCTGAGATCGCGCGCCGTCCTTGGCGGCATGGATAAGTTTGCGCTGCAGGTTCTCTACGCGCGCGCGATGGCCCGGGTCTGGGAAAAAATCCAGCGGCTGTCTCGGTTGGAAGATCTGCGGATCGCGGATTTCGGCACGCGCCGACGCCATAGTTTTCTCTGGCAGGACTGGTGCGTTCAAGCCATGCAGGAAGGTTTGCGCGAAAAGTTTCTCGGCACATCGAATTGCCTCATCGCGCTGCGGCGTGAGGTCGAAGCGATCGGAACCAACGCTCACGAACTTCCGATGGTATACGCCGCGCTTGCTGCTGCGGAAAGCGATACGTCGCTGGCGGAGGCGCCGTACCGCGTACTTGCTGACTGGCACGAGGATTATCACGGCAATCTGCGCATCATTCTGCCGGACACGTACGGTACCCATTCATTCCTGAAGCATGCGCCGCGCTGGCTTTCGAATTGGACAGGTATCCGTGTTGATTCGGGCGATCCGGTTTCCGGCGGCGAGGCTGCGATCGCATGGTGGAGGGCGCATGAGCAAGATCCGCGCGAGAAGCTGCTGATCTTTTCCGATGGGCTTGATGTCGAGGAAATCGAGCGCCTGCACAAACATTTCCATGGTCGAATCCGGGTTGGTTTTGGCTGGGGTACGTTACTGACGAACGACTTCCGTGACCTTCAGGCAGACCGTCGACTTGATCCGATTTCGATCGTTTGCAAGGTCGTGTCGGCTGATGGTCATGCGACGGTCAAACTCTCCGATAATCCCCTCAAGGCTGTCGGGCCGGATGATCTCATTGATCGCTACAAGCGCGTCTTTGGCGTCGGCACGCAGGAGCGCCGCGAGGTGTTGGTGTAGATCAATTATCAATTTCCGACTTGGGCCGGAGGTCCGGTTATCCCATTGCTCACGTTTATGGGTGCAGCGTTTCGAGCAAGTCGGAAAAGCTCAATATTTCGAGGACCACAACAGCGTCTGTATGACGCAAACTCAACGCCATCAGCGCTTGAAATATTCGCTCAATGTCTGGTGCAGGAAATCCTCGTAGTATTTCGAGTAATTTTCGATCGTTTTGTTTATCAGCTTCACAGAATCCTTGGGTCCGCGATATGGGTCGACGACGTTCATGTATTTACTCTCGTTGAAGCTCTGAAAGGACGTTGTGGCGAAGCCCTGCGTGAATATTTTCTGGAGGTGTGCCAAGCGCTCGGGTGGTATGCCGCGCTTCACGAAGAAGCCGCGAAAACGCAGCAAAGCGTCGAAATCCGCGCCGACTTCTCTGTGTGTCGGCACATCGGCAAAGACTGAAGGACGTTCATGGAAAAACGTCAGAATAGGTTTCAGGCGTTTAGAATCTAAATATTTGCGCACGTCTCCCGGTTGCTCGAAGAGGGCGTCGGCACGGCCATTGAATACTGACTCGTAGCGGTCTTTCACGCTTGAAAAGCTGATCTGGCGGGTCTGGAATCCGAGGTCGTTCTCCAGCGCCCGCATCGTGAGGTTCTCCATGGAGCCGTCATAGGAGACGTTTGCGACGGCGACGCGCTTTTCCTTTTGGCGGGCGTAGGCAAGGAATGATTTCCAATCGTTGAAGCGGGGGTCATCGGCGCGAATAAACAGCTGGCTGAACGTTAGCTGCACAATCGAAAGCGGCGTCCAGTCACGCGCGGGGTGAAGGTCGACTGCGCCGATGGCATAGGCCGAGGTAATGTCGTCGATGTGCTCGATCACTGCGTGGCCGTCTTTGGGCAGCTTCATGAAATCGGGCAGTGCGCCGAGGCCGGCGCCCTTCTTGATGTTGATTATTTCGAAGCGCTCGTCGGAAACGGTCTCGACGGCTTTTGCCATGGCCCGGCTCAACTGGTCCGAGCCGCCGCCCTTACCGTAAGGGACGATCATCTTGATGCTTTTCCTTGCCGCGGCGGTGGCGCTCTCCGGCAGCCCCGCCAGATTTCCCGACAGGACAACGACGGCTGCGATAAGCGTCATGCGAACTGTGAAGATCAATCTCATACTCAAACACTTCCGTTCGGAGCCCGGGAGATGGGCCTGGTTGCAGCAGTGG
>CAZWCL010000438.1:0-3409 GCA_964632265.1 uncultured Hyphomicrobiaceae bacterium
CTTCTTATCTCGTTATTTCGTATTCGGGCTTGGCTGTCGGCGGAGGTTCGGGCGCACTTATAGGTGAGGGGGCCGGCGGCGTCACGCCCGGCGGCGAAATTGGCCGCGCCCCGTCCAGCGGAGCTGCCATCTGCGAAACAAAGGGGGTCGCGAAATGGGGACTTTGATGTGCCGGGTCCACACGTCACGGCGTGCGTTGTTGCATTAAGGGCGCGACCGTCTATATACCGACGAATTCGTTTCCGGGCTGCGGAGCCATAGGTTTTGCAGTGCAGCGGATGGCGCAGCTCGCGCTTATCGTCGACGGAGCCTTCCGGCCACCGTCGCGCGCGGCTGCTTTATGCGGTAAACGAGATCTCATACGCGTGTCCGCCAGGCGCGGCGAAACTCTCATCGGCCCTCTACGTCAGCGGCCGGCAGTCAGGGGCCAAGACCAAATGTTCATTTCTCCAGCTTATGCACAAGGCGCCGGTGGTGCCGGCGGCGACTTCTTTCTGCAGCTGCTGCCCATTTTGTTGATGATAATCATCTTTTATTTTCTGCTGTTTCGTCCGCAGCAGCAGCGCATGAAGGCGCACCGGGCGATGGTCGAGAATCTTCGCCGCGGTGATACGGTGGTGACGCAGGGGGGGCTTATCGGGCGAGTGACACGCGTGAAAGAAGGCGACGCGGAAGTCGAAGTCGAACTCAACGAGAATAATCGCGTCCGGGTCGTAAAATCTACGATCGCGGATGTCCGAAGCAAGGGCGAGCCGGTTAAAGACGCCTGACGCCCGACGACCGCGCACTGCAAACGCGGTGATCGCCGGTTTCGGACCGGCAGCAACCTCACAGGAAAGCAAAAGCGCTGATGCTTTATTTTTCCCCGGCAAAGATCGTAGCGATCGTTTTGGCGTGTCTGGTGGCGCTTGTGTATGCGTCGCCCAATTTCTTCGAGAAGTCGACCGTTGATTCGTGGCCGAGCTGGATGCCGCAAAAGCAGCTCAAGCTGGGTCTCGATTTGCGCGGCGGTGCCCATCTTCTGCTGACGATGGACACCGAAGAATTACGCGCCAATATGCTCGAAAACCTGCGCGAGGATGTCAGGGCCAATCTTCGTACGGCGAAGATCGGCGTGGTTGGCACGGGACTTACGGCAGATGGCGTCCGCGTGCGCATCGGCCGGCCGAGCGACATGGAAAAAGCGCTCGAGGCGCTGGGGCGGCTGTCGCAGCCGTTGTCGAACAATTTCATTACAACCAGCAACGAACGAAATCTTACTGTCGAGCAGACCGGTGCGCAGAGCATCGAATTGAAGCTGACGGAGGCTGGCTTGCGCCAGCGCGTGACCGACGCAATGGGGGGCGCCATTGAAACGGTGCGCCGACGTGTCGATGCCATCGGGACGACCGAGCCGACGATCGCACGCCAGGGTGAGAATCGTATCCTGGTGCAGGCGCCGGCCGAGAATGCCGAAACCTCGCAGGAAGATGTCGAAAAGCTGAAGAAGGTGCTCGGCGAGACCGCTAAGCTCAGCTTCCACGCGGTTCACCCCTCCGACGGCTTTCCGTCGCAACCCTTGCCGCGCCGCGGTGGCTATCAGACGTATCCGGCGCATGAATCGTCGGACCGGGCGGGCGGCTATTATTATCTCCGTCGCGTGCCGGTCGTGGAGGGGGGAGATCTTGTGAATGCCAATCCGGGGTTCGACTCCCGGACGCAGGAGCCAATCATCACCTTCCGCTTCAACCAGCTCGGTGCGCGCAAGTTCGGCCGCTTTACGGCTGAAAATGTCAATCGGCCGTTCGCGATCGTGCTTGATGGCAAGGTTTTGTCGGCACCGAACATCAATGAGCCGATCATGGGCGGGTCGGGCCAGATTTCAGGCGGCTTCACGCCGGAGACGGCGAACAACCTTGCCATTCAGCTGAAATCTGGTGCGTTGCCGGCGAAGCTGACGATCGTGGAGGAGCGGACCGTCGGTCCGTCACTCGGTGCCGATAGTATAAGGTCAGGGCGGTTTGCCGGGCTTGTCGGGGTGACATTGACGATTTTGCTGACGGTCGTCGTTTACGGAACGTTCGGGATCTTCGCAGTGATCGGGCTGTTCGTTAATGCGCTCCTGATCGTTGCGATCATGTCGGCAATCGGTTCGACGTTGACGCTGCCGGGAATTGCGGGGCTCATTCTGACGATCGGTATGGCGGTGGACGCTAACGTGCTGATTTATGAACGTATCCGCGAAGAACTGCGCAACGGCAAGTCCGCGATCAATGCGATTGATGTCGGGTTCGGACGTGCGATGGTGACCATTCTCGACAGTCAGCTGACGACTTTTGCGGCGGCGGTCATCATGTTCTGGCTCGGCTCGGGGCCAATTCGCGGTTTCGCGGTCACGCTATCGATCGGTATCTTTACATCGATTTTCACGGCCGTGGCGGTGGTGAGGCTCCTCGTTGCGCTATGGGCGCGCACCACGCGGGGCAAAGGTCGCGGCGTCGAGGTGCCGATCTAGGCATGTCGCCACGGTCGGTTGACTGGACTGGGCGGATGGCGGCCTGAACAGGGGCGCGGGACAATGGCCGGGGCGATCAATTGATCCGGCCGCAAAACAGGTGAGTTCAAGACATGAACTTCATTCCGAATTTCAAAGGGCGGCGGCTTTTCTCGTTCGACAAACCGGTACCGTTTCTCAGCATCGCCCGCATTGCCTTCATCGCTTCGATGGCACTGATGGCGGTCTCGCTCCTGCTTTGGGCACTTCTCGGACTGAACTTCGGGGTCGACTTCAAGGGCGGTTCGATGATCGAGATGCGATCACAATCGGGTCCGGCCCAGATCGCGGAGTTGCGCCAGAAGACGAGTGGCCTTGGGCTTGGTGATGTGCAGATCACTCGGTTCGGGACACCGCAGGACGTGCTAATCCGAGTCGTGCAGCAGCCTGGCGGTGAGACGGCGCAGCAGGATGCGTTGAAGAAAATCGTCACCGCGGTGGGCGATGGTTATCAAGTGCGCCGTCAGGAAGTGGTGGGCCCCGCCGTCTCAGGGGAATTGCGCCAGACGGGTGTCATCGCGGTGCTTTGTTCGATCCTGGCGATCATTCTTTACGTGTGGTTCCGGTTCGAGTGGCAGTTTGCAATCGGCGCGGTGGTTGCGTTGACGCACGACGTGCTGATTACGATCGGTGTGTTTTCGTTGATGCAATTCGAGTTCGATCTGTCGACGGTGGCGGCGCTGCTGACCATTCTTGGTTATTCGGTCAATGATACGGTGGTGGTGTCGGACCGAATCCGCGAGAACCTGCGTAAATACAAGCGCATGCCGATGCCGGAGCTACTCAATCTGTCGATCAACGAAACGCTGTCGCGTACGTTGATGACCTCGCTGACCACGCTGATTGTGCTTATCGCGCTGTTTATTTTCGGCGGCG
>CAZWCL010000439.1:0-3395 GCA_964632265.1 uncultured Hyphomicrobiaceae bacterium
GCACCGACACGCAGGCCGCTTCGCCGATGGCCATCAGGCCCGGCACGACCGTATTGCAGCGAATACCCTGGCCGGCATAGGTGATCGCCGTTGACTTCGAGAATGCGAAAAGGCCCAGCTTGGTTGTCGAATAAGCGACATGGGGCCGATCGGCACTCATACGCAAGCCGGCGATTGAGGCAATGTTGACAATCGCGCCCTTGCCCTGCTTCTCCATAATCGGGATGACGAATTTGCAACCCAGGAACGCCGTCTTCAAATTGTGGTCGATCTGCGTATCCCACGCTTCCTCGCTCATCGTGACAGCGCTGCCCGGCGCCGAACCGCCCACGTTGTTGACAAGGATATCGATACGGCCAAGTCGGTCTACGCAGTCTGCAGCAGCGGCTTCAACCTGGCTCGCGTCGGTCATGTCGCAGCCGAAGGAAATGCAGGTCCCACCTTCATTCTCGATGATTGATTTCGTGACGTCGACGGCCTCCTTGCGCAGATCGACGCCAAACACCTTTGCACCCTGTCGTGCAAGCAGTACCGCTGTCGCCTTGCCGTTACCCCAGACCGTGGCGTCCGGATCGTCGCCGACGGAGCCGGCACCGGTGACAAAAGCGACTTTTCCACTCAGATCAAGCATTGGTGATGTTTTCCTTTGACGAACGCGGTGTCAGATGCCGAGCTTCCGGGGCCGCCTTGTGTTCCATGACACGCAGGATCGTGGCATTCATTATGTAGACGCTCATTACAGCGGTCAGCTCTAACAACCCCGCCTCACCATAACGTTTGCGCACGGCGTCAAACGTCTGATCTCTGACGGCGGGTGTCTCCAAGAGTTCGCGGCCGAACTGAATGATCAACGCTTCATCCTCGGTCAAATCGTCGAGAGGCCCGTAGGTATCGACGGCATGGATCGCCTCTTCGCGCATACCGGCGGCCAGGCCAAGCTTGACATGTGCGTTCCAGATGAAGTCAGCGTTGGCGGCCCGATTGGCGACAATGATGGCCAGTTCCGACTCTGCTGGCGTCAACGAAGTCCGATTGCGCAAATGATCGACGAGATCGGAAAGCCGCGCTCCCGCTTCGCCGGCATAGGTCAGATAGCTGCTCGGCGGTGGCATACTATTGCGTGTCGCGAGAATATGGCGCACGGCGGCGCGTGTTTCGTCGCTGAATTCATCGGTGTCAGCAGGTATTGGCAGGCGCGGCATATTTTGTTCCTCGATATTGATTACCATGGTGGTGCTGTTGCACCGATGGCGTCGACCCAGGCGGACCTTACATCGTCGATCTCAAGATGTATCGATCCGGTCTCCAGCCTGAATGGGTTAATTGTAGCGGCGATATCGAGAACCGCGGCGCCGTACCGACGATCAGGCGTGCCCGCCTTCTTCCGTGACTTCTTCCGTGAAAAACCTTTGACCTTCGGCAAATCTGTTCGGCTTGAGAAACATGCCCAGAATGACGGCGCCATTGGGCGCCACCGCCTCATGCATGTTGCCAGCCGGACGCCAGCAGAACTGACCGGGCCCACATGTTCCTTCGTGATCCTCAAGAGTGCCTTCCACGACATATGTCTGCTCAAGAGCGGTGTGCTCATGCATCGGCACAATGGCTCCAGGCTCAAGCTTGAAAAGGGCGGTCGTCATTCCCTCATCGTCGGAATAAAGGACCTTGATCTGGATGCCGGGAAACTCGGTGGGCTCCCAAGGCATATTGGGCACGTCGAGAAACCGCGTCGCCAAGTCCGGATCTTCATTGGGTTTTATGTCTGGGTGAACAGTATTTGCACTCATCGCCAACGCTCCTTTTGTCGCATCCCACGGAGCCTGCACCTGTTCCGAGCCGACGGCAAGTTCGGTTGCTCGCCGCGTTAATGCAGTCATGGCGGCATTGACTCAGAAAATCGAGCTATCGATCTGTTGGTCGGAACGTATACTTCACGGTGACGTTGGAGCCGCATCATCCGATGAACCATGCAGGTAATTCAAAATGCATAGTAGTGCTATCGCCGCAATTGCTTCCTCAGCGCTGCTCGCCTTGAGTTCGAGCGTCGTCAAAGCGGCCGAAACATTCGAAATCGACGGCAAGGCAACGCAACTTCAAGCGGAAGTCGTCACGTCGTTCAACGAGCCCTGGGCGATGACTTTCCTGCCCGACGAAACGGCCCTGGTAACGACCAGGCCAGGCGTTCTCTTCCACGTCACGACCAAAGGCGAGAAGACCAAGGTGGACGGTATGTGGAAGGTTGCCTACGGCGGTCAGGGCGGTCTCGGTGATGTCGTACTGCATCCAAATTTTGAGACGAACAATCGCGTTTATATCTCCAGTGCGCAGACGCTCGATAACGGCGCAACTTTTGGCGCAGTGGTCGTGAGCGCGATCCTCGATCGATCCGGCGACAGGCCCGCGCTTGTGAACCATGAGAAAATCTGGACGCAGGAGCCAAAAATGCCGGGCCAAGGTCACTACAGCCATCGCATAGCGTTCGGTGAGGATGGCATGCTCTTCATCACCTCCGGCGACCGACAGAAGCAATTTCCGGCTCAGACATTCGACATGGGGCTTGGCAAGATCATCCGCCTCAATAACGATGGCAGTGTGCCGGATGACAATCCCTGGCAGAACCAGGGCGAACTCGCGCGCACGTATTGGTCGACCGGGCATCGGAACCTGTTGGGCATCGCGTTCGATAGCGAGGGGCGTCTTTGGGCCCACGAAATGGGACCGCGCCACGGAGATGAACTGAATTTGATCAAGCGCGGCGAAAACTATGGTTGGCCGACCGTGTCCAATGGTGACAACTATTCGGGCATTCCCATTCCCGACCACGAGACCCGTCCGGAATTCGAATCTCCCGTGGTTTCGTGGGTTCCTGCGATCTCGCCTTCCGGCTTTGTCATTTACAGCGGACAGGTTTTTCCGGATTGGCGAGGCGATGGTATAATTGGTGGCCTCTCTTCCAGGGCGTTAGTACGTGTAAACATCGAGGGTGAAACGGCCGAGGAAGTTGAGCGGTTCGAATGGGGCAAGCGTATCCGGGAAGTCGAACAAGGACCAAATGGCGCCATCTGGGTGCTCGAAGACGAAAAAGGCGGACGACTGCTCAAACTCACGCCAAGATCTGCATCGTAAACTGCGAGATCAACCGAAAGGAAGACCTTATGTCTAAGCGCTTCGCAAGAGAAAAGTGGACTTCACCAGCCTACAATGCGGTCAGCTGTGGAATGGAAGTCAATATGTACGCGCCGGATGAAGATGAGGACGTATTGTTTCGAGAGGCCGAGGCCCGTGCGGCCGCAGAAGCGGCAAAGTTCAAACGCCCATCGTCGATGCCAGCCACGCACTAGGCCAGAACCGCAGGTCGCCGATGTCATTTGAACTTCTCGTGCTCGGCGCGGCTG
>CAZWCL010000440.1:0-672 GCA_964632265.1 uncultured Hyphomicrobiaceae bacterium
CCCTCTGGGACGCCACGCTTTTTCGCCCCGGATGCGTCAGCTGGCCCCGGATGCGAAAAAGCGCCAGGCGTCGCGAGCCACATGAGTTCTTCAACAGCCTGTTAGGGGCACTTGCATGCCGGCAACGACGGCTGGCCAAGATCAAACAACAGTTGATTACGGCGGGCCGCACCTTGTCAGGCGGATGCTCCCCGAGCACTAACTGGGCGCTTGTGGTAGGCGGGGTTCGCAGGCATGACAGGTAGCGTGGAAGCAGATGCCAATGCCGGCATCGCGGGGCGGGTTTACACCGTTGCGCCGGGGGTGCCGTTCTTGGATGAGGTTGCGCGTGCGGTGTTATCGGGCACGCTTGCCCGCGGCGAACTTGCCTTTGATCCGCTGTCGCTCGCTGATGTGACGATCATGCTGCCGACACGCCGGGCGGCGCGCAGCCTGTCCCAGGCGTTTCTCGATGCCTCGCCGCATGGGGCACTGTTGTTGCCGGCTATCCGGCCGATCGGTGAGGCCAGCGAAGATCTCACATTGCTGCATGCGCTGATGTCGCGTGATGGCGCGCTCGGTGACCTGACCGTGCCGCCGGCGGTCGGCGAGTTGGAACGACGTCTGGTGCTGGCAACGCTCGTCCTGCGCTGGTCGGATGCGCTGCGTGATGAAGATCCTGACATCGCCTCA
>CAZWCL010000440.1:682-3391 GCA_964632265.1 uncultured Hyphomicrobiaceae bacterium
TTCTGGCGCAGGCCTCAGGCGCGCGGACACCGGCCCAGGCGATGCACCTGGCACGTGAACTTGCCGGCCTGATCGACATGATCGAGACGGAGAACGCCTCGCTCGACGAACTTGCCGGGCTCGTCCCCGAGAACCTCACGGTACATTGGCAGCAAACGCTTGATTTCCTTCAGATCATTCGCGAGTTCTGGCCGTCCTATCTCGATGACGTCGGCCGTCTGTCACCTGCCGATCGGCGTAACCGTCTCATCATCGCAGAGGCCGAGCGTCTGCGCCACACAACGCCGCGCGGTCCGTTGATCGTCGCCGGCGTGACGGGCTCTATTCCGGCGACGAGCGAACTCATGCGTGCCGTGCTTTCGCATGACGTGGGGGCTGTTCTGCTGCCCGGCCTCGATAGCGCCATGGCGGCGGCAGACTGGTCGGTTGTCGGCGCGGACCATCCCGAGCATCCGCAATGCTCGCTTGCCAAGCTCCTGGTTGCGATCGGTGTCGATCGTCGCGAGGTCGTTGCGCTTGGACGTCCCGACGACGCCCTCGTCATGCGCGGTCAGCTCGTCAATGAAGCAATGCGGCCGGCGGCCACAACGCACGTATGGCACAGGCTGGGCGATCAAGTGTCCAATGAGGCTGCACGGGCTGCGTTCCAGTCGGTCCATCGGTTGACCGCCAGTACGGCCCAGGACGAGGCGGAGGCCATCGCGCTTATCATGCGCGAGGCGGCTGAGACGCCAGGAAAGACGGCGGCGCTGGTCTCCCCAGACAGGCTGTTGGCGCGGCGTGTTGCGATCCGTCTCGAGGCGTGGGGTATTCGTGTCGACGATTCTGCCGGGCGGCCCTTCGTCAAGACGGTACCCGGTGCGTTCCTTGATCTCATTATCGAGGCCTTTTCACAGAACTTCGCACCGGCAACCCTGATGGCTCTGCTGAAGCACCCATTGACGCGGCTTGGCTGGCCGGTACTCGACATCCGGCGAACGGCACGCATCCTGGAGGTCGCGGCTTTTCGCGCGCCCTATATAGGAAATGGTATCGATGGTGTGCTCGCCGCGCTCGACCGTCAGGAGGAGGCCGTTGAACGCGGCGAGCGGCGCGATCGGGCGGGCCGACGGCTCAGGGTCGAAGACTGGACGGCCGCACGCGAATTGATCGATGAACTGGGCGCTGCGTTCCAACCCTTGCTTGATCTGGCGGCGGACGGTCATACGCATCCGCTGCAGGATCTTGCAGAGGCGCATCTCAAGGTCGGTGAGGCATTGGCGAAAATCCCACCAGCAGGGGAGGGCGCGCCAGCCGAAGCTGCGCAGGAAAGCGGTGCGCCACACGAGGAAGAGATAACGGACGGCCCGTTCAGTGAGCTCTGGCGCGACGAAGCCGGTGCCGCCGCTGCTACGCTTTTCGCACATCTGATCGACCGCACGCTGACGGCGCCGTCGATCACAACTCAGTCCTATCCCGACTTCTATCGCTCCCTGATCGCCGGGGAAGCCGTCAGGTCGATCGTGCCAGTTCATCCGCGTCTTTCCATCTGGGGCCCGTTCGAGGCGCGCTTGCAGCGGCCCGACATCATCATTCTCGGCTCGCTCAATGAAGGAACGTGGCCGGAAGCGGCTGACCCGGGCCCCTGGCTCAACCGGCCGATGCGCCGAAAGCTCGGCCTACCGCAGCCCGAGGAGCGGATCGGTCAGGCAGCGCATGACGTCACCCAGATGCTCGGCGCCGAGACCGTCTATCTCACGCGATCGGAAAAGGTGGACGGCAACCCGACGGTCGCATCGCGTTGGCTTCTGCGTCTTGATGCGGTGCTTGGCGCCGTTGGTGCGGCGGATGCGCTACAGGCGGATAAGCCGTGGCTCGACTGGGCGCGTGCGCGCGATCAAACCCGGCCGGACGCGGCAGCCGGTCCGGCGCGGCAGCCGGCGCCGTCTCCGCCGATCGCGATGAGGCCGCGCAAACTGAGTGTCAGTGCGGTTGAAACCTGGATTTCGAACCCTTACGCGATTTTTGCGTCCCGTATTTTGAAACTCGACCCGCTTCCCGTGCTCGGCGCTTATCCGGACGCCAGCCTTAGAGGCAGCATCGTGCACGAAGCGCTCGGGCGGTTCGCTAATACCTATCCGGACAAACTGCCGGACGATTGCGGTGCCGAACTGCTCGGCATTGCTACGGAAATCTTCCGGGCTTACCGCAGTCATCCACGCATTGCCGCGTTCTGGATCGAGCGATTCGAGCGTTTCGCGGGGTGGTTTGGTGAGAACGAGGCGGTCCTCAGGGATGGAGCGGTGGCCACGCTTGCCGAGGTGAACGGCACACTCGTGCTTGATGCACCAGCGGGACCCTTTACGCTCACGGCGCGCGCCGACAGGATCGATGTTGGCGGCGATGGTCTCATCATCACCGATTACAAAACCGGCTCTTCGCTGGAGGCCCTGATTGCCAGCGCGAAGCGTACCGAGGCGCCGCAGTTGCCTCTCGAGGCGGCGATCGCGGCGGCTCAGGGGTTTCATAAGGTGCCTGCGATGGGGGTCTCCACGTTGCGATACATCGCAGCCTCCGGGGGGGACCCCCCCGGTAAAGTCGTGCCGCTCAACGTCGAAGATGTTGCCGGGCTCGGCGAGAAAGCCGTGCGGGACCTCTTTGCACTCGTGGCCCGGTTCGATGATCCGCAAACGCCTTACCGCGCCGTGCGGCGAGCCAATTTCAAATACG
>CAZWCL010000441.1:0-1831 GCA_964632265.1 uncultured Hyphomicrobiaceae bacterium
GCCTGCCGGTAGGACGCGAGCCGATCGCGGTCCTGCGGATCGATGATGACGGCGCCGGTAGCTTGGGTTTGACCCGCATTACGTTTTGCAAGGGTGGCGCCGGCCTCCGCCGGGGCGACGGACGAATCAATCAGCAGAAAGGTTTCGCCAAGTCCCCGCGTGTCGCAGACGGCAGCCGTGGCCGGAAGCGCCGCTGTCTCGGCATATTCGCGCACCAGGAGATCGTGAGCGCGAAGGAAGTTGGCCATCACGCGCCGCTCGATCGACCGCGGTGAGATGATGGAAATGTCACGACCAACAGGCGCAGCCGGCACTTTAGCACCTGATTGCGGACAAAGGCGCGGCTCGTTGGCGTCTCGTTCCATTAAGATGCTGAGTTTGAACGTGGCCCCGCAGCCCGGCTCGCTCGCCACCGTGATGTCGCCGTTCATGTTTCTCGCGAGCCGCCGCGCGATGGCGAGCCCGAGCCCGGTGCCGCCTTCCTGTGCCACGCCCTCGCTTTCCGATCGCTCGAATTCATCGAAGATGCGTTGTCTTGCCTCGTTCGAAAGACCGGGACCGGTATCACGTATCGTCACCGTAATCCGGTCGCGCCGCGTATCGTGCGGTTCGGACCCGACCCACACTGAGACGCCGCCATGGCGCGTAAACTTTACTGCATTCCCGATGAGGTTGAGAAGGACCTGACGCAGCCGAGCCTCGTCGCCGATGTGTGAATTGCCGAGATCGGCTGATTTGGACCAGGCGAACTGCAACCCCTTTTGATGCGCGCGCGGCGCAAGAAGTTCGACGACATTTTGGACGCTTTCGGCAACGTCGAGAGGTTCGGCGGCTATTTCGACGTGGCCAGCCTCGATTTTCGAGAAGTCGAGAATCTGGTCGATCAGCCGGAGCAGGGCCAGCGCTGACTTGCGAACGGCATCAGTGTAGCTGCGCTGTTCCAGTGTCTGTTCGGTTTCTGCAAGCAGTGACGACATACCGATGATGCCGTTCATGGGAGTGCGGATTTCATGGCTCATGGCCGCCAGAAAACGGGACTTGGCGCGATCGGCAGTGCGCGCGGCGTCTCGTGCGGCTTTCAATTTGCGCTGACGCCGCCGTTGTTCGGTGATGTCGTGGCCGACCGTTTGGATGGACGGCTGACCGCTCACCGCATCGACGAGGCGGTGATGCGTCCACTGGATCCAACGGTTGCCGGCAACGGTAGAAATTTTCTGTATTTTCGGCCGCGCCCATTCCGGTAGGCTGTCATCGGATGCGACATCCGGCTCGGATGGTGTTTCATCCGCTTTTACAGTGGGATTGAATATTTCGCCGATGGCAGTATCAGATGGCACGTCAAAAGCGTTGCAGAAGGCACGGTTGACGAATGTTATACTGCCATTCTGGTCGCGCCGAAGAATAATATCGGACTGTGCATCGAGAAGTGCCTGCAACCGGTGTGCAACGTCACGGGTTTCCCATTTCATGTCTGCGAGCATTTCGATGCGCTCGGGCACATTTTCGTCGACGGTGGCCTGGCGGCGCTCGACATGGAGGGCGACGGCAAGGGTTGTCGCCACTGCGACGGCGCTGACGAGCAAAATCGTGGTGGCGCTCGGCATGATCGAGCCTGCAGCCAGTCCGGCCCCAGTCAACAGTGACGAAGCTAGAAGAAGCCAGGGCGCGGCGGCAGCGAACCAGCGCGTCGTCCGGCGCATGGCGGAGGCTTTTTGTGAGCGCTGGCAGGTGACCACCGGCGTGGTTGGAGGCTGGTGCAGCGGCTCCGGCGCTTCGTTCTCCTGTTCGCCCGTGCGAGTTTGCAATCCCTCAAGCGGGCCCTCAAGCGGGC
>CAZWCL010000441.1:1931-3360 GCA_964632265.1 uncultured Hyphomicrobiaceae bacterium
CCCTCAAGCGGGCCCTCAAGCGGGCGGGATCCGGACGCAACTCTATCTGGTGAATGGGTCAAGCTTTGGCCGGTTTTTATTACTGCGGAAAGCTTATGTCTCGCAAATTGGAATTTACAGCAGACCTAATAAGGTTGGTGAAAAGAATATTAATTCGTGTCTGGGAATGAAGATTCAGAATACGTAAAATTTGATCCGGAACGTTTTTGAATTTCAAAGGTTGGCCATGCTAAGGTGACGTTGCAATGATACGAGGGTTCCGAGAATGGATTCGGCAAAGCTAAAGAGCTACGGTAAAAACATAAAAAGAATTGCCGAGGCTAATGCACGTGATGATCAACTGAAGGTCGTGCGCAACAACCGGTTCAAGGCATCCCTTGTTGATGACCCGTTACGCTCGAGCCCACATCTGGTGCGTGCGATTGAAAAGTCGCGCAAACGGGGAGCGCCGTCCGACTAGATTTTCGGATAGATTGACCGCGCGGCTTGATTTTTGAGCGCCGCGCGGGCTTGGTGGCGACAACCGACCATCCGGCCCGCGCGGCGTTTTACGTTTATGCCGCTCTCCTGCATGACAGTTCTCGCTGGCGGGCACCTCGACCACCGAGCAAAGCGCAGAGGGCCAATGGCGCCGAATTACACGTTTGCCGAGCCGCTGAAAAAGCGGATCGCTGGAAATATGAGAAGTTTTGAGCGGCAAAGTCTCGACGACCGCGAATTGCGACCAGCCGGGGTGACGCTCGTCGTGGCCAGACGCGACGGAGACGGCGGAGCCTGCCTGCTTTTGACGCGCCGCTCTACGAAGCTGCGTCGTCATGCCGGCCAGTACGCATTGCCGGGCGGCCGCCTCGATGAGGGCGAGACGTTCGAAGATGCGGCGCTGCGCGAACTTGAGGAAGAGCTGGGCCTGACCTATGGCCCGGAGTGCATCCTCGGCGCCCTTGATGACTTTCAAACCCGCTCGGGCTTCTGCATGCGGCCGTTTGTCATCTGGGGTGGTTCGCTCGAAAATCTGCGGCCGGACCCGGTCGAAGTGGCAATTGTCTACCAGATACCACTTCACGATCTCGATAGCCCCCACATTCCTTCACTGACACCGACAGATGACCCGAGGCGCCCGATGATCGGCGCTCCGATCGCGACAACGGGCCAAACGGTACACGCTCCGACAGCGGCGTTGCTCTATCAATTCCGTGAGGTTGCGATGCACGGCCGCCCAACGCGCGTCGCACATTTCGAGCAGCCGCAGTTCGCGTGGAAATAACGGCTGTGGCCATCACCTCTGGCCGCGCCTCGCCCGCCGACGCTGTCGGTGCGAAATCATGATTGGGATCGCCCTGCACTTGTTGCCCGGCCGCTTTCCGCGACAATCCTCTAGCAGGCTGTTGAAGAACTCATGTGGCTCGCGACGCCTGGCGCTTTTTCGCAT
>CAZWCL010000442.1:0-3358 GCA_964632265.1 uncultured Hyphomicrobiaceae bacterium
ACATCACATCCTCCATCATCCAACACTACTGCCCCCACATGGGGTACGGACGGCACTCGCCCGTCGAGATTACGATGATCTCCAGCAAAGAGGTGCTTATAGGCCATAGGTCTGGCCCCTGTCACGCCTCGCCTCACGCCCTTTATCGCGCATCACCTTGGGGATCCTCTCACGCGGGCCGCCGCACCGGGCGCCGGAGGCCCTCGCGAGACCGCTTCACGCTTAAACAGCAACAATGTTTTACGTCCCCAAACATTGCTCATTTGCCGCGACTCGCGCACATAGGAAACGATAAGTTGCATGAACGCCCGAACGCCGCATCCTGCACGCGACGCCACCTTTCCGCGACCTCCACCTGGGACCCATTACGATGCTCACAGACGGCAAGATCTTCGTTGGCAAGAGCACGAAGCCCGAATATCTCGACCTGAAGCTCGCCAACCGTCACGGCCTCATCACCGGCGCGACCGGCACCGGCAAGACCGTCTCACTGCAGGTTCTCGCCGAAGGCTTCTCAAATGCCGGCGTCCCGGTCTTCGCCGCCGACATCAAAGGCGACCTCTCCGGTGTCGCAACAGCCGGCACCCAGAAGGACTTCATCGACAAACGCCTTGAAAAGGTCGGCCTGCCGGCGTTCGACCCGAAGGCCTATCCGACCGTATTCTGGGACGTATTCGGTGAGCAGGGCCATCCGATTCGCGCGACCGTATCGGACATGGGCCCTCTTTTGCTGTCCCGCCTTCTCGAGCTCAATGACACTCAGGAAGGTGTCCTCAACATCATGTTCCGTGTCGCCGAGGACGAGGGCATGGCGATGCTCGACCTTGCCGACCTGAGATCCATGGCGTTGGCCGTTGGCGAGCGCTCCAAGGAACTGTCGATGAAGTACGGCAACGTCGCCTCGGCGTCCGTGGGCGCCATTCAGCGCCGTCTCCTCGTCCTCGAGGAGCAGGGGGCGGACCAGTTCTTCGGTGAGCCGGCCCTCGACATCCAGGACCTTATCAAGACCACATATGACGACCGTGGCTTCATCAATTTGCTGGCCGCAGACCAGCTATTCCAAAAGCCCCGCCTCTACGCCACGTTCCTGCTTTGGCTGCTCACCCGTCTGTGGGACGAGATGCCGGAAGTTGGCGACCCGGATAAACCGAAGCTGGTCTTCTTTTTCGACGAGGCGCATCTTCTTTTCGACGAAGCGCCCAAAGCCCTGATCGAACGCGTCGAACAGGTCGCTCGGCTGATCCGCTCAAAAGGCGTCGGCGTCTATTTCATCACCCAGAACCCACTTGACGTCCCGGATACCGTGTCATCTCAGCTCGGCAACCGCATTCAACACGCCCTGCGCGCTTATACCCCGAAAGAGCAACGTGCGGTTCGCGCCGCCGCCGAAACGTTCCGTCCTAATCCCGACCTTGACACCGAGCGTGTCATCCTCGAACTCGGCGTCGGTGAAGCACTCGTCTCCTTCCTCGAAAACAAGGGCGAACCGTCGATCGTCCAGCGCACCCTCATCCGCCCACCAAACGGTCGCATCGGACCGTTGACCGCCGCCGAGCGCGCGGAAGTTTCAGGCCGAAGTCCGTACGCGGGCAAATATGACACCGCGATCGATCGCGAAAGCGCCCACGAGATCCTCGCCACACGCCGCGAAAAGCTTGCAAAGCAGAAAGCCGCCGAAGCTGCTGCCGAAGAGGGTCGTAAGGGCAGCTGGGCCAACGTCGTTTTTGGCCGCGGCCCCCGCGGCGGCCGCTCTCTCGGCGAACAAGTCGCGCGTGATGTCGGCCGTTCGATCATGCGCCGCATGATCGGTAGCGTCACCCGCTCTGTCATGCGCAGCCTTGGCCTCCGGCGACGCTGACGCCATCACCCGCACTGTTGTACCGCAACGGCTATCGCGCTTGATGCTTTTCCCATCGCCCGAAAATTCTTTTGAGTAACGAGTTTCTTTTCCCGTGCGTTCACACCAACCAGTTCGAGCAGATGGAATTGCGCAACGGGCTTTTCTTCGTCGGTGAGCCGGGCCATCGCCCGGTCGTAGCCGCATGCACAATAGGCCGACCGACTGGCCGGCGGCATCGATTGGTATTCCTTGCTCCCTTCGCACGCCTCGAGAAACTCGCCACGAATTGCATCATCCTCGACGATGGCCGGGCGACAGGCGCCAAGAACGAAACTCGCCGATAGAACAAGAAAAAGAAGCGCACTACGCAGAACGATGTGCATCGCAGATATTCAGAATGATTTTATTTGGACAGGTAGTTGACCGACAGCCACGCCATAAGGCCGGTAACAATGCCGAAGTGGACCAGCAGGAAGACGTGCCACCCACGCCCCGCCCTGCCCTTTGGCGGAGGTGACTGGCGCAGCGTCATCCTCTCCCCTGCGAAATCCTGCATCCATTCGGCAAGTTCTTCGGGCACAACCATCTTAACGTCCGGTACCCTGCGAAACTCCAGCTCCGTAGAGCGTGCATTGAGGTACCACGTCGTCTGCCACCCGCGGATTTCATCGAAGGGAACGAAAATCGGCTCATGAAACATCGCCAGCGGGGTGAACGGCCGGAACGACACGCCGCGCGCGTGAACACCGATCGTGACGATACCTTTAAGCGACGTGTAGCTCCCTAATCCGATCAGGACCACATTCTGCATTCGCCGCGTCTTGATGGCCCGGTCCGCCGCACCCGCATATTTTCGCGCGAGATGGCGCCAGAGACGCGATTTCATCCACTGCATCCCGCCAAAAAAGAACAAGAATGCCGCAACCCCGACTAAAGTTAACATATTTGTTACTCAAATATTAACCACGCAACCGCAGTCATACCTCGAATTGATAAAGCCACGTCGGCGATAACCGGTCGGATGTTTGCGAAGCACACCACCGCGATCCACTCGGATGCTAATCTATCCGTCTAAAAACATCGTAAGTACGCCCCGCCGGGGTTGGCGCACGGTCCACCAGCGTCACCGTCAGTTGCGCGTGAGCCATCCCCGCTTGGAGCCGGCCAACCCTTCCCGATCCATCTCGCGAACACGTGACCGGGCGCGAGGACATGTGTGTTGTGCCGGGCGATAAACCTACGGCACATAAAGAGCCTCAAGATCGCAAACAGCAGGACTTTGGTTTGGAACTCATATTTGCATACGGTGCGGGTCTCCTCACCTTGATCAACCCTTGCGTTCTCCCGGTGCTGCCGATCATTGTCGGCTCTGCCCTGCGCGCCGAGCGGCTTGGGCCGGTCGCGCTCTGCCTCGGCCTCAGCACATCTTTCGTCATCCTCGGGGTCACCATCGCGAGCGTTGGCCCGACGATCGGCCTCGACGGCGACCGTATGGCCAAGATCGGTGCGATGCTCATG
>CAZWCL010000443.1:0-3356 GCA_964632265.1 uncultured Hyphomicrobiaceae bacterium
TGCGGCCACGTCCTGGCCGCGGGCGACGTTGAGCGTCAGCGCTTCGGCGCGGCCGCCGGTTTCGGCGATCGCCGCTGCTTGGCCGGCGGCGGCTTCGCCATCAACGTCGGAAACGTAGACATGGGCGCCTTCGGCGGCAAAGGCTGCCGCGATCGCCGCGCCGATGCCGTTGCCGGCGCCGGTCACCAGCGCGATTTTGTTGGTCAGGCGGGGCAGGACGTGCGTTTCCTTGTTATGTGGCCTGCAAGGGGCCTGGGAGCATTTTGGATATTCCGGGGTATTCTGGGCTCGTTCGCTGTGAACCGCTGCAAACAGCGTGCCGCCGGGAAACAAACTCCATTTCTCCTTTATAGAGCGGTCGCTATCCCGGCGTCCATTTCTCGCGCATGGTGACCAGTTCTTCCGCCGCGCTCGGGTGCAGAGCCATTGTCGCGTCGAAATCCGCCTTGGTCGCGCCCATCTTGAGAGTGATGCCGACGACCTGGATGATCTCACCGGCATCGGGGCCGAGGATGTGGCAGCCGAGGACCTTCTGGTCAGCGGCGTTGACGACGAGTTTCATGGTCATGCGCTCCTCACGGCCGGACATGGTGGCACGCATCGGACGGAAGCGGGACTTATAAATGTCGACGTTGGCGTACTTTTCGTGCGCTTCCGCCTCAGTGAGTCCAACGGTGCCGATCTCGGGCGTTGAAAAGACGGCGGTTGCGATGCAGCTATGGTCGACCTCGCGCGGGTGGTGACCGAAGACGGTGTCGGCGAAGGCGTGCCCCTCGCGAATAGCGACCGGGGTGAGGGCGACGCGGTCGGTCACGTCGCCGACGCCGTAAATGTTTTCAACGCTCGACTGGGAATCGTCGGCAACCATGATTTCGCCTCGCGGGCCGAGCGCGACGCCAGCTTTTTCGAGGCCGAGGCCTTTTGTATAGGGGTCGCGGCCGATGGCGTACATGATGACATCGGCCTCGAGGACCTCACCGCTTGTCAGGCTGCCGCGCAGCGTGCCGTCGGCAGCTTTTTCAATCTTGGTGAAGACCTGATTGGTGACGAAGTCGACGCCGCGCGCCTTCATGGCCTCGGTTAGGCCGTCACGCATATCGTCATCAAAGCCGCGCAAGACCTTGTCGCGGCGGTAGACTATGGTCGTCTCGGAGCCGAGACCGTTGAAGATGCCGGCAAACTCGATGGCGATATAGCCGCCGCCGACGATAACGACGCGTTTGGGGAGTTCTTCGAGATCGAAGGCCTCGTTGGAGGATACGACATGCTCGATACCTTCAAGGTTTTCGTCATAGTTCACGACGCCGCCGGTCGCGATGAGGATTTTGTCGGCGGTGACGGTGCGGTCTGAGCCGGTGAGACGAATGGTGTGGGCATCTTCGAGCACCGCGCGCTCGGAAAAGCGCTCGACGCCGGCGTTCTCGAGAATGGACTTGTAGATTCCTTCGAGGCGAGCGATCTCCTTGTCCTTATTGGCAATCAGCGACTGCCAATTAAATGAGACATCACCCTCGACCTGCCAGCCGAAACCTCCCGCATCCTCAAAATCATCTCGGAAACGGCTCGCGTATACGAGGATCTTCTTGGGCACGCAGCCCCGAATGACGCAGGTGCCTCCATAACGGAACTCTTCGGCGATCGCGACTTTGGCGCCGTGGCCCGAGGCGATGCGCGCGGCACGCGTGCCGCCGGAACCTGCGCCGATAACAAACAGGTCGTAGTCGTATTGGGTCGTTGCGCGTTGAGACATGGCGCGGTTCCTTGCTTGTTTTGGAAGTTGCGTGCGGCGTCCCGAGTTTTTGCACTCAGACGGTGCTGCCGTCCATGTCGCCGTCGATCACCTCGATGCCGCCGTCTTCGCCGGCGAGGATCACCTGGTCAGCAAGCCCGAGGAAGAGACCGTGATCGATGACGCCCGGGGCGAAGGGCAAGAGCTCGGCCAGTGCCTCCGGTTCATCTATCCGGCCGAAAGCGCAATCGAAAATGCGATTGCCACCATCAGTTACAAACGGTTCGCCCTCGCTCGTCCGCCTGAGGCGCACGGGGCCTGAAAGACCGAGTTCGTCAGCGATGTCCTCGATCATGGAGCGCGACACGTCGAGCCCGAAGGGGACCGCTTCGACGGGCAAGGGAAAGGCGCCGAGGTAGTCGACAAGCTTTGAGTGGTCCGCGATGATAACGACTTTGGCCGAAGCAGTGGCAATAATCTTCTCGCGCAGCAGGGCGCCGCCCCCGCCCTTGATCAGGCGAAGCTGGCGGTCGATTTCATCGGCGCCATCGACGGTGAGGTCGAGTTCCGGTTCATCATCGATGGTCGCCATCGAAATGCCGGCCGCACGCGCCAATTCGAGGGTTGCCTCCGATGTCGGCACACCAACGACCTTGAGGCCGTCGCGGACACGCTCGCCGAGGAGGTCGACAAACTCTGCGGCGGTTGAGCCGGTGCCGAGCCCGAGGATCATGCCATCCTCGACATGCTCGAGCGCGCGGCGGGCGGCATTGCGTTTCATCTCACGCGCGTTCATGAAGGGCTCCTTGATCCCTGTCCGGTGATCCACGGCGCCTCTGGCGGTGGGCCGAATACGTTGACCGCGGCAGTACTATGCTTAAGTCAGGTTGATAACAAGCGTTGCCCGATCTCAATCCATCAACATCAGACGTCGGAATCGTTGTGACGGGCGGGGCTTTGAACGCCACGTTCGCCTGTTCAAGGATGTAACGCGATCCGGCCGGAGCCCTATGCCTCATGTCCAAGTCTCTGCGCGACCTCACCGCTGTGTTCGATCTCGACGGGACGCTGATTGATTCGGCGCCCGACCTCATCGAAGCGACCAATCATGTGCTCGAGACCGAGGGCTACGGGCGGGTCACGCCTGAATTCCTGCGCCCCTATATCAGCTACGGGACACGCGTGATGCTGGCTGAGAGCCTTTCCCATCAGGGGCACGAAATCGGCGGCAGCCGGCTCGACCAGATGTTCGATCGGCTCATCGCTTATTACGGCGCGAACATCGCAGTCCATAGCCGCCCTTTTCCTGGGCTGGAGGCGGCGCTGGAAGGCCTGAGCGCACGCGGTGTCACTCTCGCGATCTGCACCAACAAACTCGAGCCGATGGCGCGCCAGTTGATGGGTGAACTGAGGCTCGACCACCATTTCAAGGTGATCACGGGCCGGGACACGTTTCCGGTAAGCAAACCCAATCCGGACCACCTGCTCGGCGCCATCCGGCTCGCCGGCGGAGAGCCATCGGCGAGCATCATGGTCGGGGACAGTACAACCGACTATGCGACGGCGAAAGCTGCCGGCGTTCCGATTATCGGGGTGACGTTCGGCTATACGGACGTGCCCATGGCCG
>CAZWCL010000444.1:0-3346 GCA_964632265.1 uncultured Hyphomicrobiaceae bacterium
CCTGTACCGGCCACGCCGGTTGGCCCCAGCCAACCGAACAGCCAGCGTGAGGCAAACAGACTCTAACTATTCCCGACTGCATAATCGGCCGCGCTGTCACCGGCACGCCGCCCGAAGACGGCACCGTTCATTAAGCCCGTACCGCCCGGGTAGTTGTGGTAGAACAAGCCGCCGACCATTTCCCCCGCCGCTGTCAGCCCGGGTATCGGTTTGTAATCCGTCGACAGCACCCGTGCGTCCGTGTCGATACGTACACCGCCGAACGTGAAGGTCACGCCGCACGTCACTGCGTACGCCTCGAACGGTCCTTCATCGATCGTGTTCGCCCAGTTCGTCTTGTCGACGTCGAGCCCTTCCGTGCGCCGGCCATCGAGTACCGTCGGGCGGAACTCGATATCGCGACGCACCGCATCGTTATAGCTCTTCATCTCCTTGAGGAACGTTTCCTTGTTGACCCCGTCCATCCGCTCGGCCAGTTCCTCGAGTGTATTGCCGGTGACCTTCGTCATCTCCTTGATGCGGTATTCATCGCGCAGCAAATGAAGCACTTTCTGGTCAAATACCTGCCACGCGAAACTGCCGGGCTGGTTCAGGATCACCGCGCCATACTTCGCATACGTATAGTTGCGGAAGTCGGCCCCCTCGTCGACGAAGCGCCGGCCCGTCCCGTTGACCATGATGCCGAACGGATATGAATGCTTCTGGAAGTTGTCACCGACCGCGAGGTCACCGAATTCCGGCGCATTCATATCCCAGCCGACCGCATGACACCCCGACCAGTTGCCAGCCGTGGCAGCGCCGACATCGAGCGCCATCTTCAGTCCATCCCCGGTATTATATCGCGTGCCCCGCACTTTCGCGATATCCCAGCCAGGACCGAGATAGCGCGTACGCATCTCCGGGCTCGCCTGGAACCCGCCGGCCGCCAGCACCACGGCCCGCGACGGCACGTCGATGATCTCATCACCACGGCGCACCTTCACGCCCTTCGCCGCGAACCCATCGAACAACAACTCCAGCGCCCGCGCCTCGTACCACACGTCGATACCGAGCTTGTCGGCGAGCTTGAACCATGTGTCCACCAGTCCCGGCCCGCCGCCCCACGCCTCGAGGCACAGCCCGCCCCAGAACTGAAACCGCCCATCCGGCAGCTTGAACGCCTGACGGCCGTAGCTTGGCTGGAACCGGATACCCGTTTCGCCGAGCCATTTCATCGTATCGAAGCTGTTGCGCACGAGCACTTCAACCAGGTCCGGATCAGCCCGGTACTGCGTCACCCGGAACATGTCGTCGAAATACTGGTCTTCCGAATAGCTGCCGAAGTCGGCGCCTTTCGCTTCCTCCTCGGTAATGTCCGGGCAGACCGCCCGCACATCGTCTGCCCCGTCGAATGCGAACCGGATCGCACCGGCGGTGTACCGCGAGTTGCCGCCCGCCTCATCCTCTGGCGCAGCCTCTAGAACGAGCACCTTGGCGCCCCTCTGGTGCGCCGCGACGGCCGCGGAGAACGCGGCATTGCCCGCCCCAACGACGATCACATCATACGAACTCCCGATCACATCCGCCATTTGAGCTCTCCTGTACCGACATCACCGGCACACGCTCGCCCGGCTTCGCGCCAACAAATACAGCCCGCTCCGGGATAGACGCAATGCGTCGTGGTCACCGATTGGTACACGGCTCCGCTTGATCAGCAGGAGGATGGACAGCCCATATTTGGCTGAGTTCGCAAAGCCAATTGCTCAATGATTTAGATGATGGCTCATGCGCATCGAACCGCCATTGAACCCGCTAGTACACGCGGCACATCACCAAATCCGCCCTGCCTGCGACGCCGTTACATGCTCTTTCAGCCCCGCTGCATCGCGCAGCTCCGCCTCCTCGTGCGTCGCCTCGTCGATATAAATATCGCCGTTGCGCACCGCATAATCGGGCCCCAGCACCTCGACGATCGACGGATCGCCCCGCTGGTTCACACCCGTCCACCCCTCCACGATCCGCGCCTTCTCAGCATACTCCGGATCGTCCTGCAATAGCTCGTGTAGCCGCTTCAGATTATAGTGCGGCACCGATGCCAGCAGGTGGTGCGGCAGGTGATAATCCATGCCTAGCGGAAACACCGCATACCGCGAAATCGGATCGACCTTGAACACCCGCGAATTAGTCATCCGGCCGCGGTCTGCATTGCCGTGCTGGACCCACTCACGCAGCACCATGAACACCGGAAAAGCCGTAAACAGCGGCAGTATCCAGAAGAGCGCGAAGTAGCCCCAGGCCGGCACACTTGTCGCATAAACAATGGCCGTCAACGCGCCGTAGACGACAGCGAGATACGTCATCCGCCCGATCATGGTCCAACGGTCTGAAATCTGGGGCCGAATCCGCGTTTGCGGAAAATCCGTATCGGGGATCGTCAGGTAAAACGTCACCATCGCGACCCATGCGACCGCCAGGAACGCGAGCGCCGCCACGTGATACTCGAACACGACAAGCCCGATCAGCACGAACGGCAGGCCGACCGCGAACAGAATACCACCCTTCACCGCCCAGGGGTTGGGTTCATCGCCGCCCGTAAACGGGTTACTCGTCTGCGGCAGCGCGCTGTGCTTCGCCCGCGACAGCATATATTTCAGCAAATTCAGCGGCCAGATCAGCTTCAGGAAGCCTCTCATCAACTCCACATGAGTTACCGGAAAATCGAGCCAGTGGTTGCTCTCCGCCGCCTGCGTCGCGATGGGGTCGCGGTCCGGGTCGTTGACGAACTGATGGTGTGCGAAATGATGCAGCCGGTAGGCCTGTGTCGACGTGTAGATCGGAAAGCCGCCGAGCCAGTCGGACACCAGCTCATTCAACCGTCTGTTCTCGAACAGCGTATAATGCGTGCCTTCATGGATGACCGCACCTAGCTGATGCTGCGACGCCCCGATGGCCAGGATCGCCGGCACGACAATAGCGATCACCCAGCCGAGCCCGAGGTCAGCGGCGCGGTAAGCCTCCATTGCCCAAACGCCTGCAACGAGCGCTACGCCGATCACGAGATAGATTTTGGCGATGTAGTAGAAATTCGTGACGTTATCGCGCTTCTTGAGCGCGAGAAGCTCTGGCGGCCAGCCTCGCCGGCCGGTTGCTTCCATTGATTCAGCCTTTTGGGCCGACATATCTATTACTTTACTCACGCCGCACCTCGGACATTGAGACGATCGTACCGGCACGCATCACGCACCCGCGCACGTCGTAATGAGTTCACGCCATCAATGGTGCATTGACACCCGAGCCACAATAATGTTCCTGAGACCAATTCACCAGACACATCAACGTGATACCAGAATTTAATTTGAAACTGTTC
>CAZWCL010000445.1:0-3331 GCA_964632265.1 uncultured Hyphomicrobiaceae bacterium
GCCTGGCCGGCGCCGCGGACGGCATGGACCGGGCGACCGCTGATTACATGGGCATGCTGGCGACCGTGATGAACGCCCTCGCGTTCCAAGCAGCCCTGGAAAAGGCTGGTGTCCCCTCGCGGGTTCTCTCGGCGATCCCTATGCCGACGGTTTGTGAATCCTACGTCAGACCCAAAGCGCTCCATCACGTCAGCCTCGGCCGCGTTCTCGTGTTCGCAGCCGGCACCGGCAATCCGTATTTCACAACCGATACTACGGCCGCCCTGCGCGCCATAGAAATCGACTGCGACGCAGTTGCCAAAGCCACCCAGGTCGACGGCGTGTATACGGCTGACCCGAAAGTCGATCCCGCCGCCCAGCGTTACGACGAATTGAGCTATTCGGAAGTCCTTGCTCGCGATCTCAAGGTCATGGACGGCGCCGCCATCGCGCTTGCCCGCGACAATAAACTTCCTGTAGTTGTGTTCTCCATCAAGGAACCGGGCAATCTACTCAAGGTCTTGCGCGGCGAGGCGCGTTGCACGGTGATCTCATAAGGCAGCCGTGACGCCGTGCCAAACCGCGCGTTCGACGTATTACGCATTGCTGCCCGCCAGCGCATCAGGAAGCAAAAAATGGCACAGAACGAACAGTTTGAGCTCAAATCCTACAAGCAGCGCATGGATGGGGTTGTTGAAAATCTGAAAAAAGAATTCAGCGGCCTGCGGACAGGCCGCGCGAGTGCCCATCTGCTCGACCCACTCGTCGTCGACGTCTACGGGCAGAAAATGCCGATCAATCAGGTCGGTAGTGTTTCAGTGCCCGAGCCCCGCATGATCCAGGTATCGATCTGGGACAAGGCCGCAGTGCCGGCGGTCGAAAAGGCGATCCGAGAGTCTAACCTCGGGCTCAATCCAGTGACGGATGGCACTGTCCTGCGACTGCCAATCCCGCAGCTGACGTCCGAGCGGCGCCAGGAACTCGCCAAGGTCGCCAGCAAATATGCAGAAAATGCCCGCATAGCTGTGCGTAACGTCCGCCGTGACGGAAATGATCATCTCAAGAAACTGGAAAAAGACGGCGACATCAGCCAGGACGAACAAAAAAGACACGCCAATGATGTTCAGTCTGCCACAGATGATGTGATCAAGGAGATTGATGAGTTGCTGGCGACGAAAGAAGCTGAAATCAATACCGTTTAGGATGATTCGGCCAATTGGCAGGCCGAACGATCCGCAAACGGAAAGCTCGGTCGCCCACGGTATCTTCGCCATGTTCGCGAATGTTCCGGCAATTTGAAAGGTCATCTGTCAGGTGGCATACCAGTCCACGCAAACTGACTGTGCCGGCCCCGCAGTGGGCCTGCCGCGGCATGTGGCAATCATTATGGATGGGAACGGGCGGTGGGCGGCCGCACGGCACCTGCCGCGGGCACTGGGCCATCGCATGGGCGTCGAAGCGGTGCGCCGAACCATAAAATCCGCGATCGAGATCGGCCTCGGATATCTCACCCTGTACAGCTTCTCAGCAGAAAACTGGTCGCGCCCGACAGACGAAGTCAACGATCTCATGACGCTCATGAAGCGCTTTATCCAACGTGACTGCGCTGAGCTTCATAGATCGAATGTCCGACTGACAGTCATTGGCTCGCGCCAGGGTGTCGATCCCGAACTCATGCGTATGATCGAGGAGGCCGAACGCCTGACCATCGACAACACCGGTCTCACCCTGGTGATCGCCTTCAACTATGGCGGCCGCCAGGAAATCGTCGCCGCCGCACAATGTCTTGCGGCGCGGGCGGTGGCCGGGACACTCGATCCGACTGAGATCACCGTGGCCGAGTTTGCCGCTTCTCTGACAACGTCGGCCCTGCCCGAGCCCGAACTACTCATTCGGACCAGCGGCGAGCGGCGGTTGTCAAATTTTCTGCTCTGGCAGATGGCCTACACCGAATTCGTCTTTCTCGATGTAAACTGGCCTGACTTCTCAAAAATCCACCTTGAAACCGCCATTTCGGAGTATCAAATGCGCGATCGCCGCTTTGGCGGCTTGAGCATGCGATCGTCGGCGTAGGACCGGGCATTTCCAGGATGACCGAACGCATGCACCACGACCGAGCATCTGCACCGTTGGTTCGCTCCAGATGGAGTGAACTGGCAAAACGTGCGCTATCGGCTCTCGTGCTCGGACTTATTGGCGTTTCGGCAACGTTGGTCGGCGTCTGGCCGCTGGCCTTCCTGGTTGCCATTGTAACGACCTTGCTGGCCTGGGAATGGGGCCGCCTGGTGCGTAACCGGACTTTCGATGACGTCTTTTATATCCACGTCGCCACCCTGTGGATCGCGGTCGCACTGGCGGCCGCCAAGTTGCCCGTCTACGCCCTCACCGCGCTGGTCGTCGGCGCCATCACGATTGCCATTCGCCGCTCGACAGAATATAATAAATTATCGGCCGTCGGCGTGCTGTACATCGGCTTCGCAGTGGTCGGCATCATCTGGCTGCGCACCGACACCCTGGGCGCTTTTGCCGTGCTTTTCGTCTTTGCCTGTGTATGGGCCCACGACACGGTCGCAATGTTGAGCGGCCGCGCTGTCGGCGGACCCCGTCTCTGGCCGTCGGTATCACCGAAAAAAACCTGGTCCGGAGCTATCTCCGGCATCGCCGCGAGCATCATTGTGGCGACAGCCGCCGCTTTCCTGCTTGAGAACTCGAGTGTGGTCTGGTTCATGATCCTGGGCGTTGTTCTGGGTGCGGCGGCACTTTTGGGCGATCTCGCTGAATCGGGCTTGAAGCGGCTTGGAAGAGTGAAAAACGCAAGCGGCCTCATTCCGGGCCACGGCGGCTTTCTCGACCGCCTGGATGGGGCGATTGCAAGTTTCATCCTTGCCTGCCTGATCGCGCTGTCCCTCAACGAAAGCGCCCCCGCCCGCGCGCTCCTACAACTTTACGCCGGCTGAGTGAGGCCAACCAAGTATGTCGACGCCTCGACAAAACAATACGGCCCCCCGCCAAAACTCTGATGGCACAGGCAAACAATGGCATCGGGACGCTGCCACAACCGCCGCTGCCACCAGGACCGCCGATCATGAACCAACCCGGCTCAGCATCCTTGGTGTGACCGGTTCGATTGGCACGAGCACCTTGGATGTGGTCGCCGCCGCACCCGAAGGCCGCTTTGAAATCGAGGCGTTAACCGCCAACAGTGACGTCGAAGGGTTGGCCAGGGCGGCCATCAAGCATAACGCCCGGTATGCTGCCGTGGCTGATCCCTCATGCTATCACGCATTGTCCGAGGCGCTCTCTGGCACGCCGATTGCGGTCGGCGCCGGCGCGGAGGCACTGGACGAGGCCG
>CAZWCL010000446.1:0-1827 GCA_964632265.1 uncultured Hyphomicrobiaceae bacterium
GTCATCCTCTCTCTGACCCTGACCAGTCTGCTGTTTCTCAGTGGTCTGCTCGGTATCGTCATCCACGCGCGCCATAGCAAGGTCGTGACCGGATCGGAAGAAATGATCGGCACGCACGGGCAGGTGATCAGCTGGTCGGGCAGCCAGGGCCGTATACGCGCGCATGGTGAGACGTGGACGGCGCACGCACCGTATGCGCTGGCACCGGGGACGCCGGTCGTCGTGAAAGAGCGGACGGGTCTGATCCTAACCGTGGAGCCGATCCACAAACGGAGTTCGTTATGATACCCATAAATATGCTGACCTGGTTGATCCCGATCCTCGCAATTGTCGCCGTGCTGGCCTCGGCGATCCGCATCCTGCGTGAATACGAGCGGGGCGTGATTTTCACTCTGGGCCGCTTTCAGGGAATCAAGGGCCCCGGGCTGATCCTCGTCATCCCCGTCGTCCAACAGATGGTGCGTGTGGATCTGCGCACCCGCGTCTTCGACGTGCCGCCGCAGGACGTCATCTCGTATGACAACGTCTCGGTCCGCGTGAACGCCGTGGTCTATTACCGGGTCATCGACCCCGAGAAATCAATCATCCAGGTGGAGAATTTCAACGAGGCCACCAGCGAACTGGCCCAGACCACACTGCGGTCGGTGGTCGGCCAGCATGAACTGGATCAGATGTTGGCCGAACGCGAACGGCTCAACGATGATGTGCAGAAGATCCTTGACGCACAGACGGACGCATGGGGCATCAAGGTGTCCAACGTCGAGCTCAAGCACATCGACCTCGACGAGCAAATGGTGCGCGCGATTGCCAAGCAGGCCGAAGCGGAGCGCCTGCGCCGCGCCAAGGTCATCGACGCAATGGGCGAGCAGCAGGCGGCCGAGAAGCTTGTCGAAGCCGGTGACATGATGGCGCGGACGCCGCAGGCCATGCAACTTCGTTATCTCGGCACGCTGAGCAACATCGCCGGCGAGAAAAACTCCACGATCGTTTTCCCGATGCCCATCGATATCGCGCAACTGTTCACCGGGAGA
This sequence comes from uncultured Hyphomicrobiaceae bacterium, assembly GCA_964632265.1. Classification (GTDB taxonomy): domain Bacteria; phylum Pseudomonadota; class Alphaproteobacteria; order Rhizobiales; family Hyphomicrobiaceae; genus CAJQQK01. The sequence goes on from CAZWCL010000446.1 coordinate 1,032, forward strand.
AAAGGTGACTCATAATGTGGATATGGTGGTGCGTGAGGCGATCGAGCGGTGCGGGCTGGTTGCGCCGACTTCGAGTGGTTCAGCCTCGCGCCAACAGCGGCCATAAAAGGCTGCCACAATCCTCGACGGACATGGCGTTACAATGCTTTGCCAAGATGCTGCAACAGGTTCGGCACGCCGTCGAGGCCGTAAGCCCCTGAATTCATGAAAATAATCTCGCTTCGCAAGATCTGAACGTTACTAAAGCCTCCCAATGTGTAGCATCGCATATAATGTGCCCTATTCAGCCTGTTGATAGGGACATCAACCCCATGAAACAACCAACATCTGCCTGGCGCATGATCACGCTCTTGTGCGTGGCGCAGGTGTTCGTACAGATCGGCGCATTTTTCTGGCCTGCGCTGCTGCCGACGATGGTGCCGCTGTGGGGTCTGTCGAACAGCGAGGCAGGCTGGATCACGGCGATTTTCTACGGCGCCTATATGGTCTCCGTGCCAGTTCTTGTCACGTTGACAGACCGGATTGATCCCAAGCGAATTTACTTGTTCGGCGTCGCGGCGACGGTCGTCGGCCACCTTCTATTCGCGACTTTGGCGCATGATTTCTGGTCGGCGATGGGCGCACGGGCATTAGCCGGTATGGGGTGGGCCGGCACTTACATGACGGGTCTTAAGCTACTTGCCGATCGCGTCGATTCCAAAGCAATGTCGCGCGCCACAGCGAGCCACGCCGCAAGCATCGGCGTTTCAGGCGCAATGTCGTTTGCCGTTGGCGACATAATGGCGGATGCGGCGGG
>CAZWCL010000446.1:1837-3328 GCA_964632265.1 uncultured Hyphomicrobiaceae bacterium
GTCTGCGATTGCGTTTATTATGATCGCGTTGCTCGCACCAAGTCAGCCCAGCAAACCCAACTCCGACAAATCACAGGCGTTGTTTGATTTCCGCCCCGTGTTCCGCAACCGATCGGCGATGGCCTATGCGTTTGTCTACGCTATGCACACTCTGGAGATGAGCGCGGTGCGCGGGTGGGGGGTTGCTTTCCTCGGCTACGTCGCGCTCAAAGAGGGCGTACGCGGCAGCGCGATGATCTCACCGGCAATCATCGTTACCGTCCTTGCGCTGCTCGGCACCGTCGCAAGCATTGCTGGCAATGAAGCTTCGATAAGGTTTGGCCGGCGCCGATTGATTAAAACCGCCATCTGTGCGTCGATCATGTTCGCGCTAATGACCGGCCTTTTCGGGACACACTCCTACCTGCTGGCAACCGTTCTACTGTTTGCCTACGGCTTGTCGATTTGGCTCGATTCTTCTTCACTCACCGCTGGGACAGCCGGCACCGCCGAGCCATCGAGGCGTGGCGCGACACTTGCGGTCCATTCGATGCTTGGCTATGCGGGCGGGTTCGTGGGACCGTTGATTGTCGGGCTTGTATTGGACTGGTCGGGTGGTATGTCGCCGAACGGCTGGAGTGCCGCCTTCGCGACCCTCGCTACCTGCATGCTCGTCGCGCTGATTGTATTCTGGTTGATCAATCCAAGACAGTTGGCGGGCGACAGGCTGGTCGGCCAAGCCTAGCGGCGACGGAGAAAAGTCAGACCAGTGCACCGGAGGAAGTCGGCTAACGACGCAGCACAGATGCATTTCATGTGCGATGATCAAAGCATTTCTTTGGAAGTGCCGCGGGTTGTTTCCTCGAACACCAACTGGAGAGCACGAATGACAGGACTGATAGTGGGACTAATTGTTGGCGTCACGGCGCTGCTTAGCGCCAATGTGCCGGATGCCGCAGCGCAGGGCGGATGGAAATCCTTCCGGTGCGGCAACGGTGACACAGGTCAGATCCAGTTCCCGAATGCAGGCAATGCGCTCGTTCAGTTTCGCGGTGAGACGGTGCTGCTGCGCCAACAGGGCGGCAGCGCACGCTACCTGCGCGGTGACTGGCTGTTGGAGATCGTCGGCAGTGCACGCAACATCTCACTTGAAGTGCCGGATTACGGGCAGGTCAGCTGCTACTTCCTGAACGCGCGACAAGTCAGACCACAGCCAACGCCGCAGCCAAGAAACGAGGCCGGCCTTCTAAGGCGCCTGCCCGCCCGCTCGCTCGGCGGCAACATCCGCCGCGGCCCGGGCCTCAATCACCGTGTGATCTCCAACCTGCCGCCCGGCACGCCGATCCAGCTTTACCGTCGCACGAAGAAGTTCTATGCCGGCTATCCTTGGTTCGAGATCACTTACGCGGACCGCGGCGCTTACATGCTGGGCAGCTTGATCTGTAGCCAGGGCCAGCGGGTGCAGGGTACGTATAAGGTCTGTTGACGCAGCCTTAGAGCGGGTCCCGCTCC
>CAZWCL010000447.1:0-3316 GCA_964632265.1 uncultured Hyphomicrobiaceae bacterium
ACCTGGCTTGCCATCTATGGCATCACCCTCCTCGTCATCGTCATCCAGAACGTCTGCTCGCCGTGATCCGAGCGCTGCAGCGAATATGCAGTCGCGATCATCGTCCGCTTCTGCGCCATTTCACGAGCCAGCCGGCGGATATCATCGGCCGCGATCTCGGTGATGGCCTCAGCCCAAACCGCATCCTTCACCGCCCCATCGCTCTCGCCCGTAAGATAGGCAGAAAACCGCCCATAGCCTGTTGTATACCGCTCGAGAAAAGCGCGGTCGATCAGGTCTTCCGCCACCAACGTATGAGCAAGGCCCAACATCAATGCGACATCAGTATTGGGCCGTGGCGCCCACCACTCCGCCTCCATGAACGCCGGTGTATCGTTACGAAGCGGCGTGACCGAGACCAGCTTGACGCCCTTCGTGGCAAGCCGCTTCAACCACGGCAACGCCGAATGAGCGCCCATGCCGCCCGGTTCAACCTGTGCGTTGCGTGTGCCGACCCCGCCGAATGCGACGAACAACTCCGTCGCCGCCTCGATCGCATCCCATGACGTCGGCTGACGCAGCGGCCTCGTATCGCCGACAATGTGCGGCAGAACCGTAAGTGCGGCGGCGAGTGAATAGTTGTGGCGCTGGCCGGTATAGCCCCCGAAACAGTTCATGAAGCGCTGTAACTGCGTCTTGGCATGATGAAACCGACCGGCGCTCGACCAACCGTACGAGCCAGCAAAGATCGCCTCGTTGCCATGCTCATGCTTCACCCGCTGCAATTCCTGCGCGACGATATCCAGCGCCTCGTCCCAAGGCACTTCGACAAATCTGTCTCCGCCGCGGTTGCGGTCGCGGGATTTGAGCCACCCCTCTCGGATACTCGGCCGCGCGACGCGCAATTCGTGGTGCACCGCCGGCGCAATAGCCTTCAGGATGGGCGATGGCGCTTCATCCCGCGCGAACGGTTTCACGTCGACCAGCCGGTCACCCTCCACAATCGCCTCGAATGCACCCCAGTGCGATGAATGGATATGATCGTTCATCGAAATCCTGCTTTCCGCACACCTTGCCGGCAGTTTCTTGACCTGCCGGATTGTTGTAACACGCTCGGCATCGACCTAAATGCCATTTAACATTGCGCTTAACAAAACCAGCCGCCTTCGCACACTACGCGAGATGAATATTTTGCAAGCACGTTTCTTCGCAACAAGCCACTCGGAGACGAACCCCATGGAAACTCTCGACCGGCGCACCCTGGTCTTCGGTACGGCAAGCCTCATCATCGCCTCGGCCGTGCCGGCGTCCGCCGAAACCAAACCATCCGTCAGGGTCGCCAAAACGGCCACGTGCGGATGTTGCAGCGCCTGGGTCGATCATATGCGCGCCAACGGCTTCAAGGTCGAAGCCGAAAACATGGCGATGGGCCAGTTGTCTCGCGTCAAAGCCGACGCCGGCATCAAACCCGAGCTCGCCTCCTGTCACACGGCCCACGTTGCCGGCTACACCATCGAAGGTCATGTACCGGCAGCCGACGTCGAAAAACTCCTGCGCCAAAAACCTGACGCTATCGGCCTCACGGTACCCGGCATGCCCATCGGTTCACCGGGCATGGAGGTCGGCACAGAACGCGACGCTTACGACGTCCTGTTGATCAAACGCGATGGGTCGACGAAAGTCTTCACACGCTACGAAGCCAAATCCTGAAGTTCCAAGCCCGCAGCTCCCAAGTCCCCCCGCTCCTAAGGCCAAATACCGATCTCCACCGACACCGGCCCGCCGCCAGTCGGATACCTACACGACGCCCGCGTTCCGCATCTCGCCGATCTCGTCGTCCGAATAGCCAGCCTCGGCCAAAATCTCGTCGGCATGTTCACCCAGGAGAGCCGGCGCCTGCGTCACCTCTCCGCCGCCGTGCGCCAGCGTAAAGCCCGATCCGATGAGTTGCATCCGCCCATACGGCCCGTCGACTTCCTGCAGCACATCGCGATGTGCAAGCTGCGGGTGCGCCACGGCATCCGCCAGCGAATTGATGCGCGATGCAGGCGCCCCGGCCTCCGCCAGCCGGGTTTCCCAGGTGTCGGCATCGGCGTCGGCGAACGCCGTCTCGATGACCTCGCGCAATGCCGTTTCGTTCTCGATCCGGCTCGGCCAATCCACGAACCGCGGATCATCGAGGATGTCCTTGCGTCCAATACAGTCGAGCAAATTGAGAAACTGCCCTTCGTTGTTGACCGCCAGCAGAATGTGCCCGCCCTTGCACGCGAAGAGGTTTGCCGTCGGTATCCGGCTCACCGCCTGATTCCCGAACCGGCCCTGCCGTACACCGGCGACCGTATATTCCGTCAGCGTTGGCGACAGGAACGTGAGCGTTGCATCCAGCATGGCAACATCGATAAGTTGTCCCTTACCGGTCACCGAGCGCTGGTGAAGCGCCGACGCCATGGCAAACGCCGCCGTCATCCCCGACAGCGCATCGCAGACCGCAAATCCCGCACGCGTCGGCACGCTGTCCGCATGGCCCGTGATGGACATGATCCCGGACGTCGCCTGAATCCGCCCATCGTACGACGGCGTATTCTTGTACGGCCCCTCGCGCCCGAAACCTGAAACACCGCAATAAATCAACCGCGGATTGATCTCAGACAGCGCTTCGTAGCCAATTCCAAGCCGGTCCATCACGCCGGGACGGAAATTTTCCGCAACGATATCGGCCTTTTCAGCGAGGCGTCTCACGATCTCGATCGCTTTCGGGTCTTTGAGGTCGATCTCGATGTTGCGCTTGTTGGCATTCACCGCCGCCCAGGTCGGCGCATACGCACGATCCGCCCACTCTTTAGAGCCTGGCGAAAACCGCATATTCTCGCCGCCCTTGCGTTCGACCTTGATGACGTCGGCCCCGAGCAACGCAAGCTGATACGTGCCGAACGGTCCCGCAAAGACCTGCGTGAAATCTAAAACACGAACACCCTCAAAAGGTTTGGTCATAGGGTTATTCTGCCGCCTCCGCACCCTTCAGGTCTTGCGCGCGCTTCGCATGTGCAATCTCTTTCTGGCGCTGGAATTCCTCCCGCCGCCGCTCGAGTTCTTCCGGCGCGATCATCTCGACGTTCGAATAGTCGAGCTTCCAATCCGGGTTATCCGACCAACGCAGCGACGACTGCCGCGTTGTGCGAGGCCCTGTCGCCGCCTCCAGAACATCAAGCGCCATTTCCACGGTCTGCGCTTGGGACGCTTCGTCGTGCGGCCGCCCGGCCGCATTGCCCAGCGGAAAGTCGGAAAACAGAAAACGCGGCACGCCGCAGTGCTCGACGATATCCTTTGCGCATCCCAT
>CAZWCL010000448.1:0-3312 GCA_964632265.1 uncultured Hyphomicrobiaceae bacterium
TTGACCCCGACCATGAGAATGACGTGCGGGCGATGGCCGCGCTCCACGTCGAGCGGCACGGCAACCGGCTCCAGCACGGCTTCGACCTCTTCGGCGAGTATCCGGCGCACGTCGTCCGGCGAAATACCCTTTTCGAAACGCCCATCCGAGATGCGTTCTGTGATACGCATTGCCGTGGCGACCCCAAGATCGGCCTGTATAAGGACGTCCTCTAGATCATCCAACGTCGTCGCGTCGAGCTTTCGTTTTGTAAAAAGTCCACTGATACCCGATGTCAGTTGGTTCGACGTTTTAGACAAACCTGACTTGAGCCGCCCGAACCAGCTACCGCTGCTTTGGGCAGTCTCGTTCTCGTCCTGACCAACCGCGTCCGACGAAGAAATGTTGACGGCGTCTGCCGCGCCATCGTCGTGAAGCTCGGCTGGCCGGCCGACGTCAGCGGTCTGTTCAGCGCCGGACTCGTCCTCTGAAGGCGGTTGCTCGACGGTTGCCCCGCCAAACAACCGCCGGAACATGCCGGGCTTTTTATCTTGCTCAGTCAATTACACGCACTCGCCCCGCAGCCGGCGCCCGTTCGCGCCCGTAATCCGAACCGCCACAATAGAACCGATCGGTGCTTCGGCAGCGATCTCGACTTCGGCAAATTGCGGCGTACGCCCGATATTGGGCCGTTCCATCAGCACGTCAACCGACGCGCCGACTTGCATCTCAAGATAACGTTGAAGCTGGTCTGCACCTTTAGCGCGAAGACGGGCAGCGCGCGTCTTTATCGTCGGTGCGGCGACCTGCGGCATGCGCGCAGCCGGTGTACCGGCACGGGCCGAATAAGGAAACACGTGCAAATAGGTCAGGTCACACGCATCAACAATATCGAGCGTATCGTCGAACATGGCGTCGGTCTCAGTCGGAAACCCGGCAATCAGATCCGCACCGAAAACGATATCCGGCCTCAGCTGCCGGGCCATTTCGCAAAATCGTATCGCATCATCGCGAAGGTGCCGCCTCTTCATGCGCTTGAGCGTCAGATCGGCGCCAGCCTGCATTGACAAATGAAGGTGCGGCATGAGGCGAGGCTCTTCGCCGATCGCTCTCAGCAAATCGTCGTCGATTTCCACCTGATCGATTGACGACAATCGCAACCGCTCCAGTTCCGGCACATGGTGGAGCACTTGCCGCACCAGTCGCCCAAGCGGCGGCTTGCCTGGTAGATCGGCGCCGTATGATGTCATGTCGACGCCCGTCAAAACGATTTCACGATAGCCGCTGGCGACCAGAATCCGGACCTGTTCAACGACTTCTCCCCCGGCGACGGAGCGCGATGCGCCGCGGCCGTAGGGTATTATGCAGAATGTACATCGGTGATCGCATCCATTCTGGACCTGCACATAGGCCCGCGAACGCGACGAAAAACCTTCGATAAGCTGCCCCGCCGTTTCCCGGACGCTCATGATGTCGTTGACGCGGACCCGTTCGGCACCATCGAGGGAGAGCGCCGCATAGCTGGCCGGCGCCAACTTTTCGGCATTGCCTATTACATGATCGACTGCATCCATCGCCGCGAAAGTATCAGGTTCAATTTGCGCCGCGCATCCGGTCACGACGAGGCGAGCGTCAGGGTTCTCTCGGCGAAGCCGGCGAATGGTTTGACGTGCCTGCCGGACCGCTTCACCGGTCACCGCACATGTGTTGACGACGATGGTGTCGTCGAGACCCTGATCGGCGAGATTCTTGCTGATGATTTCGGATTCATAGGTGTTGAGCCGGCAGCCGAGTGTGATGACCCGTTCACGGATAGGTGTGGTTTGGCCCGTCGTTCGCTTCGGCTGAGGCGTCACAGGATTGTGCAGGCGTTGCCGGTTCATCCAATTGATACTCCGCCCCCTGCAGCAATATGCAGGCGGCCCTCGTGTTCCAGTTCCGCTGGGCCCGTCATGACGACATGATCGTCTTCCCGCCATGCGACATGCAACCGGCCGCCGGGCACCAGGATGTCTCCGTCACGTTCCATCCGATCTGTGCGCACCGCGCTCACGAGCGTCGCACAAGCGGCAGAGCCACATGCCTGCGTCAGTCCGGCACCGCGTTCCCAGGTCCGGATCACGGCTTCCGTCGGCGAGTTGACTTTGGCCAGCGTGATATTGGCGCCTTCGAGGAACATTGGGTGGTGCTCCAGTAATGGACCGATCTTCGACAGGTCGTACCCGTCGAGGTCATCGACCCAAAAGATCGCGTGTGGATTGCCCATACTGCAAACGGAGGGCGAATGCAGGATCGGATCGTCGATCGGCCCGATCTGCATTTCGATCCGCGTCGTATCGAAAAATGGATCGCGCGTCGGAATATCCTCGCTTGAAAGGCCCGGCCGGCCCATGTCGACGGATATATGGTCAGCTCCTTTCATTGTTACATGCAATGATCCGGAAGCCGTCTCGAAGACCTGTTCCGTTCGCCCGGTCGCCTTGAACATGGCCAGTGCGACACAGCGCATACCGTTACCGCACGCGCCCGCCTCGGACCCGTCCGTATTGAATATGTGGAGGCGGCCGTCCGTCTCGATCTCATCGGCGTCGTAGAGCACCATCAGTTGATCGAAGTGTGTCGGCCCGAGCGCAGCGATCTGCGTGCCCTCCTCGGCGCTGATGCGCCGGCCGATACCTCGCGCGTCGAGCACGACGATCTCGTTCCCGAGGCCGTTCATCTTCAAGTAGGGAACTGTGACAGCAGTTGACATGCCGCCATATATGGCGAAACGGCCTTCAAAGACAATGTGTTTCGGGCGGATCCCGGCAGTACGATGCGGCCCCGCCGGCGTATCATCGCATCCGCGTGACGATCGCAGCGGCGGACCCCGTCTGCTACGCTTGAGGCTGTCGCAACGACACACCGGAGATCGGACCATGGCTGACGCCCAGGATGTTTTCGCCACCCCCGCGCCTGAGGCTGCGGGCTTTGACGCGGCCCGCCTCGATCTGATCCAGGCCGCCTTCGAGCGCGAGATTGCCGCAGGGCATCTTCCAGGCGCAGTCGTCGCGGTCGCACGCCGCGGCCGGCTTGCCTATCACGAGGCATTTGGAGCGCGTGATCCCTCGACTGGCGAGGCCATGCCGCGCGACGCCGTTTTCTCCATCGCGTCCATGACGAAGCCGATGACCACTGTCGGCCTCATGCAGCTTTTCGAGCAGGGCCGCGTACTCCTCGGTGACCCGGTCTGTGCCCATCTTCCAGCGTTCCGGGACATCGCGGTGGGCGAAATCGATCGCGACGGCGCTCTTCGCCGCCGGCAGCCGTCCCGCCCCCCGACGGTGCAGGACC
>CAZWCL010000449.1:0-3299 GCA_964632265.1 uncultured Hyphomicrobiaceae bacterium
GCAGCAGGCTTGACGCTTTGCGATAAGCCTTACGGTACGCGCGGAGGCTCCGGTCCGGCAACCACTCTGGTCTTGAGCATGGCGTCCGCCTTTTTGCCCCGGATGCGCTCGCGGTGAAGGGTGTAGATGGCGGCTGCGACGATGATCAAAGCGCCGATGAAGACACGCGGCTCGGGCCATTCGGCGAAGATGATCCAGCCGAACAGCAGGGCATAGAGAAGCCGGGCGTAGTCAAGTGGTGCAATGGCGCTCGCCTCACCGGCCTTGAAAGCCTGGATATTGCAGAGCTGGCCGATCGAAGACATGACGCCGATGCCAATGACCAACGCGATATCGGTCAGGGTCGGTGTCGTCCAATACCAGATCGCAGGCGGTGTCATTAAAGCGCCAACGCCGATAGCCTGATAGGACAGGATCGTGACGGGGCGGTCGACCTGGGCGATCTGACGCATGATCGTCATGACGATGGCGACGCAGAACGCGCTGCCAATGGCCATCAGGCTGTAGATGTTGAAGGTGGTGCCCTCGTTCGGCCAGGCGATGACGAGAACGCCAATGAACCCTGTTATGATCGCGCCCCACCGGCGGACACCGACGACCTCGCCGAGGAACAGGATGGCAAGGATGCCGATGAAGAAAGTCTTGGCGAAATTCAGGGTCGTGGCTTCGGCGAGGGGCAGGTGAATGAAGGAAGTGAAGCCGAGGAGCATAGCGAGAAAGGCCGTGACGATACGGAGAGCCTGGAGACCGGGAAGTGATGTCGTCAGCGCCGCCGGATAATTGGCAATGATCGCAGGGGCTGCGAGGAGCAGGATGGTCACTTGGCGGAAGAACAGGATCTCGGTGACGTGCATCGTCGTGCCCGCCAGTTTGATGCCGACGATCATCAGTGAAAAAAACATCGTGCCGCCGAGCATCCACAGACCGCCGCGGACATTGCCGGGTAGCGTGCGCCAGCGGCGCACGAACGACAGGCGCGCGCGCCGGAATGGCAATTGCCGGTCCAAGCTGTCGAAAAATGTAGCGATGTGCTTTGGTTTCCTCTTGCGGGCGGGTGCCGCGGGATAGGGGTCAACTGGCTGCTAGGTGAGTGGTATAGAGGGACCGGCGCCGGCTCACAACTTGGCGCGTTGTTCCGTCCTTGATAATTGACGCGGGAAGATCGCCTCGGCAAAGAAAACGGCGTATTGCGTAGCAAGACGCCGCAGTAGGCGCCTCATCGCGGAAAGCCTGACACGATCTTGGACAACATCAACCGACCTTCTTCAAAGCGGCAGGAACGGTTGCCACGTCCGCCGGGCTCGACGTTCTGGCAGGCGCTATTTTGCATAGCTCTCGGCGCGGCGGGCGGCTTCGTCTTCAACCTTTTCAATTTGCCGCTGGCATTCATGCTCGGGGCGATCGCGGCGACCATGGTGGCCGGTATCGCGGGGATTGGAATTGCGCGGCCGAACCGGCATTTGGTGACGCCGATGCGGGCGGCGCTTGGGGTTCTCCTTGGTTCAGCGGTGACGCCGGAGCTTTTGGACCGTGTCGCCGCGCTCGGTGCGGCGGCGGCGATCGTGCCCGTATTCGTGTTGATCTCAGGCGTCGCCGGCATGATCTATTACACTCGGATTGCCGGATTCACGAAGGAAGAGGCGTTTTTCTGTGCGCTCCCCGGTGGTCTTCACGCGATGACCATCTATGCGGAGGATTGCGGCGTGGACATCCGGCGCGTCGCGCTGGCGCATGCGCTTCGAATAACATTCGTGGTGACCATCATCCCGTTTACCGTCGGACTACTGACGACCATGCCGGTCATCAACGCGATGACAATATCGCACTCATTCGCCGATACGCCCGCCGACGACCTCGTTATTCTGTTTCTGGCCGGTGTTGTCGGGTGGTGGCTCGGCGAGAAGACCCGTATGCCGGGGGCGGCGATGCTCGGGCCAATGGTGGCAAGTGCGGCACTCCATATCGGCGGGGTGACGGCAGCCAAGCCGCCGTTCGAATTGATCATAGCGTCGCAAATCGTGATCGGTGCGTCGATCGGCGCGCGGTATATTGGCGAAACGTTCGAAATCGTGCGGCTCGCGGTTATCTATGCGGCGGGCTATGTGGTCATTACACTGCTGATCGCGGCCCTATTTGCGTTCGGACTGCACTTTATTTTCGGGCTTCCCGTCGTCACGGGATTGCTATCGTTCGCGCCTGGGGGCATGTCTGAGCTCGGGCTCATCGCCCTCGGTCTCGGTCTCGATGTGGGGTTTGTTGCGACGATCCAGGTTTCGCGTCTGACGACTATCGCCTTTCTCGCACCCTGGGCCTTTCGCTATATCCGGAGCTACCTGAAAGCGTGAGCAGCGCCGCGACAGCCGCAGACGACGGAAGCGTCCCGGATATTACACCGCTCAGGCGGTGGCTCATCCTGGTCGTCATCATTTTGGCGACGACGCTTTACGGCACGACGATCCTGGTCGTCTCGACCATTCTGCCGCAGATGCGTGGCTCGTTCTCGGCGACCGCCGACGAGATCTCGTGGGTCATGACGTTCAATATCCTGGCGACGGCGATCGCGACACCGATGTCGGGGTGGCTAGCGGCGCGGTTCGGTACGCGCAGCGTCATGGTTTACTGTCTGGCAGGGTTTACGCTTTCGACGTTTATGTGCGGATACGCGACCTCGCTTGAGAGCATCGTGTTCTGGCGCATCATGCAGGGCGCGTTCGGGGCGCCCACGACACCGCTTGCGCAATCGATCATGATGAACGTGTTTCCGCGCAGTCAGCATTCGATGGTGCTTGGCATCTTCGGCTTCGGAGTCGTGGTCGGGCCGATTATCGGGCCGCCGCTTGGTGGGCACATGGCCGAAATCATGACGTGGCGCTGGGCCTTCTATGCGCTCGTCCCGGTTGGGGCAATTGCCACGGTCGGCCTTTGGCTCATGCTGTTGCCCGACGAAAAGCGGGGTAAGAAACCACATCTCGACTGGACCGGATTCATCGCGCTTTCGGTTTCGCTGGCGTGCATGCAACTCGTGTTGTCGCGCGGGCAGAGGCTCGACTGGTACGAATCGACCGAGATCATCATCGAAACTCTGATCGGCGTCATTGCCTTCTGGATATTTGCCGCCCACTGCCTGACGACGAAGACGCCCTTTCTCAATCCCGCACACCTGCTCAATCGAAACTATACACTCGGGCTGATGATCGTGACGATCTACGGCATGGTGAATTTCACGCCCATGGTTTTGTTGCCGCCGCTGCTCAAGGAATATGCGGGTTTTCCGGACGCGGTGATCGGCGTGATCATTG
>CAZWCL010000450.1:0-3295 GCA_964632265.1 uncultured Hyphomicrobiaceae bacterium
AGGACGCCAGGTTTTCAACCTGGAAAGAGGGGTTCGATTCCCCTAGGGAGTGCCAATTCTTCCGAACGAGATCGCTCCGCCGTCTTTCACGGCTGAACAATTTCCGCTGGCTCCTGACTGGACATGGCTGGTCAGTCATCGGCGCCAACTCGGATAATACACTTGAACTTATGACACCCCGGCCATTCCGGTTAACCACGTGTATGCGCGAATTGCCTCGCGTACGGTGCGGGGCCTTGTCTTAGATTGACTCTTCTTTCAGTGTCTCAAGCTGTATCGCTAAAGGTATGGTTTGGAGTGAAATTCCCAGCAGAAGCATTGTCAGCCCGTGATAAGGGTGCCGGGCCGCCATTTTTCGTTCCTATGGCGGAACGTGGCCCGAGTGATCCGCGTTCCCGTGGCTACCGTTCGTTTGCAGTTCCGATCCGCAGGCTGGAACAACGGGACGTGTCACGACGAAATGGTCCGAAGCTTGCACTCACCCAGGGCAGGCGGCAGAGCGCACCCGGCTTCGGCTGGCCAGAGGCCTCTCCGGCTAAGTGCAGCAGGGTTTTTCTAGAGGATGAGTGAGCGCATGGACACGCGAGTTTTTGAGACGCATGAAGCCCAGGTCCGTAGCTACTGCCGCAGCTTTCCGACCGTTTTCGAAACCGCCCGCGGGGCGACGCTGATCGATGAAGCGGGTCGTGAATATACCGATTTCCTCGCCGGCGCCGGGACGCTCAACTACGGCCACAACAATCCGCGGATCAAGCAGGCTGTCGTCGACTACCTCATGCGCGACGGCATTGTTCATGCACTCGACATGTACACGAGCGCCAAACGCCGTTTCATGGAAACGTTGCGGGATGTGATCCTGGAGCCGCGCGGGCTTGATTACAAAGTGACGTTCCCGGCGCCAACAGGCACCAATGCCGTTGAAACGGCGATGAAGATCGCGCGGCGTGCGACGGGCCGTCACAATATCATCGCCTTCACCAACGGATTTCATGGCATGACCGCCGGGGCGTTGGCGGCGTCTGCGACGCGTCGCAAGCGCGCCGGCGCCGGTATTCCGCTCTCGGGCGTTACACGTATGCCCTATGAAGGCTTCGGAGACGGCATTGACAGTCTCCAGTTGCTTGAGCGGATGATCGCGGACGATGGCGGCGGCGTGGATGCGCCGGCTGCGATTATCGTCGAAACGGTGCAGGCTGAAGGTGGACTCAACACCGCTTCGGCGGCGTGGCTTTGCAGCGTGGCCGAGATTGCCCGGCGGCACGGCGCCATTATGATTGTTGATGATATCCAGACCGGCTGCGGGCGAACCGGTACCTTCTTCAGCTTCGAGGACATGGGATTCACGCCGGATATCGTGTGTCTGTCGAAGGCGATCGGCGGCATGGGGCTGCCATTAGCGCTCGTCCTTTTCCGGCCCGATCTCGATGTGCTCGCGCCGGGTGAACACAACGGTACATTCCGCGGTCATAATCTTGCATTCGTCGCGGCGACTGAGGCTCTCGAGTTCTGGCGTGATCCGTCGTTCGGATCTGAAATTCGGCGCAAGGCGCAGCTTGCGCGGGAGTTGATCGACGGCATTGTCGCCCGTCACCCCGCCTATTGCGCTCATGTTCGTGGCCGGGGTCTGATGCTTGGCATAGGCTGGTCGGATACATCGATCGCCAGCGATGCCTCGGCGGCAGCATTCCGGCTCGGCATCGTCGCAGAAACAACCGGCTCGGCCGATCAGGTTCTCAAGTTCCTGCCACCTCTCGTCATTGATGAGGCCCAGTTGCGCGCTGGCTTTGGGCAGATCGAAAAGGCGATCGCAGAGGTGGTTGCTGCACGCGGCGATACGGTGATCCAGGTTGGTGAGAACGCGCTTGCAGCCGGTCGTCGCTCACCCCTGGCGGCGGCGGAATAAATCCGAAGATGAGTGATGTTGCGAACGCCGCATCGGAGCCTGAGCCGCTCCGATGGGAGGAGGCGCCGGTTTTGGTCGGCGCTCGCGTTTGTACGCCCGTAACAGCTACCGTTGCACGCGATAGCGACCGCCCTCGCTGGACGCCCGGCGGCCGCCTTCAACAGCTCTTCGAGGCGTGTGCCGCACGGTTTTCCGATACATCCCACATCGCCACGCCAGACGGCCGTGGCGTTGCGCTCGACATCGACGGGCGAACCGTCACCTTCGATGAACTGGACCGTCTCGCCAACCAGATGGCGCGGCTTCTGTCATCACGCGGTGTCGGTGCGGGTGACCGCGTCGGACTATTGCTCGACCGCTCGCTGGCGGCCTATGCCGTTCTCCTGGCGGTGCTCAAGCTTGACGCGGCTTATGTGCCGCTCGATGTGAAGTTTCCCGCGGATCGTATCACTTTCATCGCGGACGATGCGGAAATCCGGCTCTTTATCGCCATGTCGGGCGCTACAGGTCTCGCCGCGTCGACCGGGTTGCCGGTTATCGATCTTGGTGAAGCCGATATGGCGTGCCGCTTGTTCGATGACGGTCAATTGCCGCTCGCTGCCGGTGCACCAGACGACCGGCTAGCCTACATAATCTACACATCGGGTTCGACGGGGCGGCCCAAGGGCGTTGCCGTCAACCACTCGAGCATCTGTAATTTCGTCGAGATCGCAGCCGAACTCTACGGCTACCGCCCGGGGGACCGTGTCTACCAGGGCATGACGCTCGCTTTCGATTTTTCCGTCGAGGAACTTTGGGTGCCGCTCGTTGCCGGAGCAACGCTTGTACCTTCGCCGGCGGACCGGCACATGGTCGGTGATGATCTCGCCGATTTTCTAGAGCTCAACGACATTACAGCGCTTTGTTGCGTGCCGACGTTGATCGCGACGATCGACCGGGATTTGCCGAAATTGCGGCTTGTGCTCGTTTCGGGTGAGGCGTGTCCGCCGGACATCGTCTCGCGCTGGCACAGGCCGGGGCGACGAATGCTCAATGCGTATGGGCCGACGGAGGCCACGGTGACGGCGACCTGGACCGAGGTCATGCCCGGCAAGCCTGTCACGATCGGCGTTCCGCTGCCGACTTATACGGCCGTCATTTTGGAGCCGGCGCGAGCCGCACTCGCGGCACCCGGGGAGGCCGGTGAGATCGCCATCGCCGGCATCGCGCTTGCCGAAGGTTACGTCAACCGGCCGGACCTGACCGAGAAAGCGTTCGTGCCGGACTTCATCGGACTCGCCCACAATCCCTCGGGCCGCCTCTACCGGACCGGCGATCTTGGCTGTGTGAATGCTGATGGCGGAATCGAGTATCTCGGCCGGATCGACACCCAGGTCAAAATACGCGGCTACC
>CAZWCL010000451.1:0-3288 GCA_964632265.1 uncultured Hyphomicrobiaceae bacterium
TCTGATTGGCCAAGGCCGTGGCCAGTTGCACGAGTTACCAGATCAGCTCGCGACATTGCAGAGCTTAACCGCCTGGGCAGGCCGGATCGACCACCCCTCCGAGGCACCCGCGAAAGTGGCCGAAGCGTTCCGTCATATGCACCTTGGCCGGCGGAGACCTGCGGCTATCGAGGCGCCATGGGATGTTTTTGGTCAATCCGCGCCCGTTGATCTCGAGGTTGACCGGACACGAGGCGCGCCTCCTTCGCCGGACCCGCGAAATATCGAAGCGGCGGCTTCGTTGATCGCGGCAGCTGAAAATCCGCTCATTGTCGTTGGCGCCGGTGCTATGGATGCCGGCGCCGAAATCGCCAAACTCGCAGAAGCGATCAAGGCGCCTGTGACGACGCATCGAAGCGGCAAAGGCGTGATTAGCGACCGCCACCCGCTCGCGATGAATTCCTGGGCCGCTTACAAGTATTGGCCTGACTGCGATCTCGTGATCGGGATCGGCTCGCGCCTTGAACTTGCGCACTTCCGCTGGACTTGGCGCCCGCCCGGCCTCAAGACGATACGCATCGACATCGACCCCACGGAGATGGTGCGCCTGAAGCCCGACGTCGGCATCGTCGCCGACGCCGCAGAGGGCACCGGTGCGCTGTTGCAGGCCCTGGCCAAATCGCTGAACGAAAGCGTTGACCGCGCAAGCCAATGCGAAAAACTGCGCAACGTCGCCACCCGGGACCTCGAGACCCTTAAGCCGCAATACGATTACCTCCGGGCGATCCGCGCGGTATTGCCCGACGACGGTTTTTATGTCGAAGAAGTCTCGCAGATGGGTTTCGCGGCGCGCCTCGCCTTTCCCGTCTATCAGCCGCGCACGTATGTGACCTGCGGCTACCAGGAGACACTCGGTTTCGGCTTTCACACCGCGCTTGGGGTCAAGGTCGCGAACCCCGAAAGAGCCGTCATCTGTGTCACCGGCGATGGCGGGTTCATGTTCGGTGTCCAGGAGTTGGCCACTGCCGTTCAGGAGAAGATCAATGTCGTGACGATCGTTTTCAATAATTCTTCCTACGGGAATGTCCGTCGCGATCAGATGGAACGCTATGGTGGCCGCCTGATAGGGGCCGATCTGGTCAACCCGGATTTCGTGGCGTTGGCCGAAAGCTTCGGCGCCGTCGGCATGCGCGCAACCGACCCGGCCGCGCTCGCGAAGGCGCTTTCGGCAGCGATAGAAAAAGAGGCACCCGTGTTGATTGAAGTCCCGCTCGAGCGCGGCAGTGAGACTTCGCCCTGGCCGTTTACGCTGCCGGCACCGCCGTCGCCATGAAGACCCCGAGCACTTGGCCGCCATGGGACTTTGATTTGGCAGGTTCGGATGAGAGAAACGACGGCTCGGCGTACGCGCGCGAGTCCGGCGAAGCCGCGCCGCTCGCATCCAACCGCCTCGACTGCATCGTAGTGACCGGCGCCGATGCGTTGGCCGGCCTCACCCGGCCGGAGCTGATCCTCGATCGCCAAACCCTTGAGGGGCACGCTGCGATTCCCACGGCCTTGTTGCCCCCAACCCTCGCACCGCACTCCGCCACAGCGCTGCGTGATCGTGCGAGCTGGTTCGTGGCAAAGCGTATCGCAAAACAACATGCCAAGAAGCTTGCCATGCCGATCGACCGATTGGCGACGGCGCTACTCTTCCCGGTCATGTGCGAAATTTGCACCGTCTTGCCGCTGCGCCATCTTGCGCGCCGTCTCGCGAGCTTGGCGGATGGCGATCCGGTTGTCGTGCCGCTCACGAAACTCCGCGGCCGGTATCTAAGATACTGGTCTCAAAGCGACATCGAACCGTTCTTGTTGGTAAACGAAATCAACCGGCAAGGCGGCCGCGCGGTCCTAGCATTGACAGAGCCCCGATCAGCCTGGATGGCGCGCCGGACTGGCCGGTTCACGTTTCGATTGGCGCCGCATGGCTATTGGAAAACCCGTTCTCAGCCTCTTAAAGAGTGGATGAAACCCATGCGTTGGTGGTCGCCACCGGCGGCGAAAGCACTTGCGGTGCTGGCCGGTGTTCGCGATCCCGCCTCACTGCTTCAGGCAGCAGAAGATCCGTTGATCGTTGCGTCAAGCATGGCGAACCGGAAGCTGGGATACGACGTGCAATTGGCCCGCAATGCCGCCCCGGCGCCCCCTGTTCTGTTGCGATTTGAGCGTAAGGATACTTCGCACCGGACGTCGCCGGATCAATGGTTTTCCTGCCGGTTGCCACACGCGAAGCTCAGCGATTGGTTGCCCGACACCGTTGGCGCGCGTCTGGCCGCGATGTCGGCGGCGGCCGACGCGCTGGCGAGCGACGGCATCGAACAAGCTCATGTATGCGATCATTTGTTCGCCGAATCAGCACTCGTCGCTGGCGCCGTCGCCAAATCCAGCGGACGCACGACCCTGTGGCCTCATTCCACCAATCCGGTTCATCGCGCGGTGTGGGCCGAGGTGCAGCCCGCACGCGTCATCGCCGTCACCGAAAGCGCGGCCGATGAGTGGCGCGCGAAGCTCCCCCACGCCGTTGTCTCGGTACGATCGAACGGCGTATTGCCGGCGCCGGCGCTGCCGCCGCGGTTCGTCGAGGGCGCGCCGCTCACTGTTGTCGTGATCGCTGGCAGCCATAGCCTCCTACGGATGCCGCTCGTCGACATAGACCGCCACCGCCAGCTTTATCGGGACTTGTTTGCCGGTCTCCATCGGCTGGGCTCCGCCGTTCGCGTCGAAGTGAAGGCAAAGCGGCCATGGGAAAGCGGGCCCTGGCTGATGTCACACGCGCCACCCTGTCTCGTCATAAGTGAAGCGAGAGAGCCACCGGCGATGATGACGCGCCCCAATATGATTTTCCTGACCGTATCGCTGGCGTCGTCGGCACTTTTGGAAGGGATCGGGCGCGGCGTGCCGGCCATGGTCGTGCGCGAAGGCCCGGTTGAAGATTACGTTGCAATAGATCCCGCCGTTGTTCCGGCCGTGCCGCCGGATGTCATACTGAGCGAGATCGA
The DNA here is from genome assembly GCA_964632265.1 of uncultured Hyphomicrobiaceae bacterium. Taxonomy (GTDB): domain Bacteria; phylum Pseudomonadota; class Alphaproteobacteria; order Rhizobiales; family Hyphomicrobiaceae; genus CAJQQK01. The sequence goes on from CAZWCL010000451.1 coordinate 3,021, forward strand.
GGCATGTTGCTCCGGCGAAAAATATGAGGCGCTGCGCAAACTCCAGGCGGATTGGTTTCGCGCTGAGACGCACTTCGGCGAACTTTGATTTCGTGGAGCAGCGCGGCAACCTCTCGCGCGGTTGAAGGAGTTGCAAACCGGCGCAAAACTGTGGAACTTGCACGGCAAACCAGTTGTCTCACTAAGTGCCGCGTGGCGTTGGGGTGGCGTGGCTTCGCTGCCCCGAAAAACTTCTCGCCGAGCCCAATCGGAGTACGGTCCAATGCCC
>CAZWCL010000452.1:0-3272 GCA_964632265.1 uncultured Hyphomicrobiaceae bacterium
CGCACTTGGTGAGGAACCAGCGCCAAGGCCCTTCGGCCGGCACGAAACGGTGATGGGATAAAGTATTACAATATCTTTCACTCACGGCACTTCCTCGCGGCGCCCGGTGCGGGCGGGGCGGCTGCTGCCTACTGCTCGACGTCGGTGATGCCACGGGCTTCCAGGTCAAAGGCGGCGGCAAGTAGGGCGCGGGTATAATCGGTCTCGGGGGCCGTGAAGATCTTTTCGCCAGGGCCCTCTTCGACGACCTTGCCGTGCTGCATCACGACGACGTGGTTCGACAATGCGCGAACAACGCGCAGGTCGTGGCTGATGAAGAGATACGAGAGGTCGTTCTCGCGCTGGAGCTTGCGCAGGAGATCGACGATCTGAGCCTGCACGGACATATCGAGGGCACTGGTCGGCTCATCGAGCATCACGAACTTTGGCCCAAGCACCATGGCGCGGGCGATGGCGATACGCTGACGCTGGCCGCCAGAGAACTCATGCGGATAGCGGTCCTGCATGGTGGCTTCAAGGCCGACTTCTTCGAGAGCTGCGGAGACACGGGCGCGGCGCTGGTCGTAGGAGAGATCCGGCTCCTGGATGAGAAGTCCCTCCTCTATTATCTGACTGACCGACAGACGCGGCGAGAGCGAGCCATAGGGGTCCTGAAAAACGATCTGCAGTTCGCGGCGAAGCGGGCGCATCTCTTTCGAGTTGTACTGTTCGATGTTCTGGCCAAGAAACACGATCGGGCCCTCAGATGACACGAGACGCAGGAGGGCAAGGCCGAGCGTTGTCTTGCCGGAGCCCGATTCGCCGACGACGCCAACTGTCTGGCCCGATCGGACCCGCAAGGAGATACCGTCGACGGCTTTGATGTGGTCGACAGTCCGGCGCAGGAGGCCGCGCTTGACCGGGAACCAGACCTTGAGGTTTTCCGTCTCCATGATGACCGGCGAGGCGATGTCCTCTTTCGGCGGGTCGCCGCTCGGCTCGGCGGCCAGCAGGTGCCTGGTATACGGATGGCGGGCGCGCTCGAAGATGTCCTCGGTCTGGCCTTCTTCAACGACCTGGCCATCGTTCATCACATAGACGCGCTCGGCCATCTTGCGGACAATGCCGAGGTCATGCGTGATCAAAAGCATGGCCATGCCCAGCTCGCGCTGAAGCTCCTTGAGGAGTTCGAGGATCTGGGCCTGGATCGTGACATCGAGCGCGGTGGTCGGCTCGTCGGCGATCAGCAACTCCGGCTCGTTGGCGAGCGCAAGGGCGATCATGACGCGCTGGCGCTGGCCGCCAGAGAGCTGATGCGGGTAGGACGACATGCGCTGTTCGGGGTCGCGCAAGCCAACCTTGTGCAGAAGTTCGAGGACGCGGGCACGCTCTTCGTCGGGCAGGAGGCCGCGGTGGACACGCAGAACCTCGCCAATCTGGCGATCGATGGTTTGGAGCGGGTTGAGAGACGTCATCGGCTCCTGGAAGATAATCGATATGCGCCGGCCGCGGATCTGGCGCATGTCGCTTTCGTCTAGGCCCAGAATGTTGCGACCGTGGAAATAGATCTCGCCACTCGGGTGGGAGGCGGAGGGATATGGCAACAGACGCAGGATCGAAAGCGCGGAGACGGTCTTACCGGACCCCGACTCGCCGACGAGGGCGACAGTTTCACCCTTGCGGATGTTGAACGAGACCTTGCGAACGGCGTGATCGGTCTGACCGGCGGCGGTGAAATCCACCGACAGGTCGCGCACGCGTATCAAATTATTCTGATGAGGTTCTTCGCGCATGGATGGCCTAGTCCTCACCGGAATGTTTTACGCGGATCGAGAGCGTCGCGGACGGCCTCGCCGACGAAGACGAGCAAGCTGAGAAGCAGCGCAATAGCAACGAAGCCCGAGATGCCGAGCCACGGCGCCTGCAGGTTCGACTTGCCCTGGCTCAGAAGTTCGCCGAGTGATGGCGAACCCGGCGGCAGGCCGAGGCCCAAGAAGTCGAGCGAGGTCAGAGCGGTGATCGCGGCCGTGAGCTGGAACGGCAGGTAGGTCAACGTCGCAACCATCGCGTTCGGTAGAAGGTGCTTGAACATGATGGTGGTGTCGGTCACCCCGAGGGCGCGGGCGGCGCGGATGTATTCGAAATTGCGCCCGCGCAGGAATTCGGCGCGCACGACGGAGACGAGCGATGTCCACGAAAAGAGCAGGACAATGCCGAGCAAGGTCCAAAAGCCGGGGATCAATACCGAGGAGATGATAATCAGGATATAGAGATAAGGCATTGATGACCAAATCTCGATCACGCGCTGTGCGATGAGGTCGACCCAACCGCCGAAGTATCCCTGAACGGCACCAGCGAGGATGCCGATGAGGGAGGCGAGCACGGTCAGGATCAGGCCGAAGAGGATCGAGATGCGCAGACCGTAAAGAACGCGCGCGAGCACGTCGCGGCCCTGGTCATCGGTGCCGAGCCAGTTGCGGTTGCCAAACTTTTGAAACGCCTCCATTTTTTGCGCATCTTCGGCGTCGCAGAACGGTCCGGTTTCGAGCCAATAAGGCGGAGAGGGAAAGCCCAGGCAATCGCCCGAGGCGTTCTGGCGGCGCGGATAATCGTTGTTGCGGGTATCGTAAGAGTAGCGGATCGGCGGCCAGATCAGCCAGCCGTGATCGGCGAACTCTTCCTGGGCGAATTCGCCCCTGTAATCGATGGTTGCCAGGAAACCGCCGATCTTTTCTTCCGGGTATTCGAATAGCACGGGGACGAGCAGTTCGCCTTTGTAGCTGGCGAGCAGCGGCCGATCGTTCGCGATGAAATTGGCGAACATCGACACGAGGAACAGGGCGAGAAAAATCCATAGGCTCCAATAGCCGCGGCGGTTGGCCTTGAAGTTGTACCAACGGCGCTGGTTGATCGGCGTCATGGTCAACCGGCGGCGCAGGCGCGACCAAAATCCGGTATCACCGACGGGTGCCTTGATGACGCCGGCGCGGCGGCTATTTGCTTCGATGCTCATCCGTCATACCTCCCGCGTTTCAAAGTCGATGCGGGGGTCTACGAGGGTGTAGACGAAGTCGGTGAGGATGTGCACGACAAGGCCGAGCAGCGTGAAGATGTAGAGCGTTGCAAAGACGACCGGATAATCGCGCTTTATGACGCTTTCGTAGCCAAGCAGGCCGAGACCATCGAGAGAGAAGATGACCTCAATCAGAAGCGAGCCGGTAAAGAACGCCGAGATGAAAGCCGCCGGGAATCCGGCGATGATGATCAGCATCGCGTTGCGGAAGATGTGACCG
>CAZWCL010000453.1:0-3263 GCA_964632265.1 uncultured Hyphomicrobiaceae bacterium
ATGTCGGCTTGATGGTAACGATATCGACCCGCATCCGCCAACTCGATCGCCTGCTCGCGATCTGCGCGGCCCACCCAAGCGTGTTCTGCTCTGTCGGCACGCACCCCCACTACGCCGACGAGGAGCCCGAGGTCACGACCGACGAAATTGTCGCTCTCGCCGACCACCCCCACGTCGTCGCGATCGGTGAAGCCGGCCTCGATTATCACTATCAAAAAAGTTCGGCCGAAGCGCAGGCTGAAGGTTTCAGGCGTCACCTTCGCGCCGCCCGCGAGACCGGCCTGCCGCTGGAGATCCATGCCCGTGACGCCGACGATGATACCATCGAGATTCTGGAACAGGCCCATCACGAGGGACCCTTTCCCGCGATCCTGCACTGCTACACCGGCGGCGCGAAACTGGCGCGGCGCGCGGTCGAGCTTGGTCTCTACGTCTCGTTTACCGGCATAGCTACGTTCAAACGCAGCGAAGATCTTCGCGCGATCGCCCGCGACGTGCCTCTCGATCGTTTACTGGTCGAGACTGACGCACCGTACTTGGCGCCGCTCCCCTACCGCGGCAAGACCAACGAACCGGCATACGTCGTCCATACCGCGGCCTGCCTCGCCGAGGTGAAGGGATTGGAGGCAGCCGCCTTCAACGACGCCATGACCGAAAACTTTTTCCGCCTATTCACCAAAGTGCCCCGAGAGGCCGCCTTTGCCGCCAGCCTCACAGATAGCCCTACACCGCGACCCGCGGCGGCCCGCTCATGAGGCGGCGCCTGACAATCATGGGCTGCGGCTCATCAGGGGGCGTGCCTCGGCTTGGTAACGACTGGGGCGCCTGCGATCCCGAAAACCCGCGCAACCGGCGCTTGAGGGCATCAGCCCTGGTCGAGCAATGGTCCGATAATGGTGGCCACACAGCCGTATTGATCGACAGCGGTCCCGATGTGCGCGAACAACTTCTGGCGATGCGAATTGAGGCGCTCGACGGTGTGGTCTATACCCATGATCACGCCGACCACACGCATGGGATCGATGACCTGCGTGTCATTTGCTATCGCATGCGCCAGCGTATTGACGCGTGGGCCGATACGGCAACGCACGAGAGCCTGATGACGCGGTTCGGCTATTGCTTCCAGTCGCCGCCGGGGCGCTCATATCCACCGATCCTCAACCCTCACGAAATCGACCCCGCTCAAGCATTTTCGCTGCGCGGCAGCGGCGGCGCGCTGGAATTCCTGCCCGTCATCCAGGACCACGGCGAGATTCCCTCGCTCGGCTTTCGTATTGGCAACCTCGCATATTCACCTGATATCAGCGGCCTCGATGAAGCATCGATCGATCGCCTGAGGGGCCTCGATGTGTGGATCGTCGACGCGCTGCGCTACACGCCCCATCCAAGCCACTTCACAGTCAAACAGGCTCTCGAATGGATCGAACACCTGGCGCCGAAGCGGGCGATCCTTACGCACCTCCACGTCGATCTGGACTACGATACCCTGCGCCGGGAACTGCCGGATCACGTCGAGCCTGCCTACGACGGCATGCAGATCGCTTTTTGAGCATCACCGCGACGCGGCGGCCAGCCCCCATGCAGCCAAGCTATATGCCCTCACGCCTTTTCGCGAAACGCGAAAAGGCGGCCATTGTCGACGCAACTGACATCAACAAGGTCAAGGAAGAACTCAGCGACTTCTTCAGGCGGCGGTAGCGAGGCCGGATCCTCGCCCGGGAAAGCCTTTTGGCGCATATCGGTGCGAACCGGCCCCGGATTGACAAGGTTGGCCCGCACGTTGGTGTTGGCGATTTCATGGGCATACGTTTTGACGAGAGCCTCGAGGCCCGCCTTGGAGACAGCATACGGGCCCCAGTAGCCTCTCGCGGCCCGGGCGGCCCCAGACGAGACGAATAGCGCCCTTCCGGCTTCAGCGTGCCGCAATAGCGGGTCTAGCGTTCGAATAAGCCGCCAGTTCGCAGAGAGATTAACGTTGAGTGTGTCCTGCCACGCCGTAGCACTGATGTGCGGCAGCGGCGACAGTGGACCAAGCACGCCGGCGTTGGCGACGAGAATATCCAACTTGCCCCATCGCTCATAAATGGTCGGGCCGAGAGCGTCGATTTTATCGCCGTCGGCAAGGTCGATCTTCAAAAGCGTGGCTGACCCACCATCGGCGCGGATCTCATCGTCGAGGTCCTCGAGCGACCCCTCCCGCCGCGCGGCAAGCACCACATGCGCCCCTTCACGGGCAAGCGCCCGACCGACCGCTCGCCCGATACCCCGCGAAGCGCCCGTGACCAATGCCAATTTATCCGTAAAGCGAGCCATTAGTGCGAACCATGCGTGTGATCTTGAATGCCACGTTGTAATGCAGAGCTGTCGAGCCGCCTCCAACGTCTCACAGGTTATTATCCCGGCCGGCGTCATCACCTGGCGAGAACCGGCCATCCTCAGCACGATACTCCGGCGGACGCGCCTTAACGATCATCAATCTGACAAGATGATTGGCGCCGCGATAGAGACGTTCTAGAAGCGGCCGCGCACGTTCACGCGCATTGAGCGACAGCTCCTGAAAATGATACCGAGCCCGGCTCGACAGTTCACGGGTCCGCGCCAGGATGCGCGCGATGGGACTTTGTTCGGGAACAAGATCCTTCCGGTCCATGGCGCGGATACTCAGTATGGTCTGGCGGTGCCTTGCGCGGGCATCACGGTTCTCGATCCGGCTCGCAGCGCCGGTAAACAACACAAGTGGCGTACACACGGTCACGACGCGCTGCCCAAGGTTCAGCCATTTGAGCTGTGAAATCGATGTCTCCTGGGCATAATAAACTGTCCGCCCGTCGACCTCCTGGCGCAGGATGATGCTGTCGACAACGGGGACAATATGCCCGCTGAGTTGCCGGATGCGGCGAAAACGTTCGTTCCTCGGATCGGGAAATTGAACGAAGAACGTCACCGAGCTCTCATCCTTGAGAGCATCTTCGATCGCAGCATCAGTGCTTTCCATATTGACGATATCGCGCGCCTGTCCCAGTCCCTCCGGGTCAATCCGGCGTAGATAGTCGAACGTCTTGGCGCTTCCCGACGATTTCGGCGGCAATACAAAACGAAGCTGATCCGCGTTCACAGCGATCTCGCCAAAGTTCGTAAAGCGTTTGTTGCGGGTGACGGCGAACACACATTCGCGCACATCGTCAGTGCGGATGATATCGAAAGCTTTGCGACCGCCAAATCGTTCGGCTTCAAGCGCAAAGACGTCCAATTGTCCGTAGCCA
>CAZWCL010000454.1:0-3247 GCA_964632265.1 uncultured Hyphomicrobiaceae bacterium
GGACAGGTTCTCACTGAGCTTCTCGACGATCTCGTGCGGTCTTCGGAGAACGGCACGTTATCTGTCGGCAACGTCGTTTCAGCTTTCGAAGACCGCAGCTTCGGCGCTCTTGCGACCGTCATCGGGCTGATTGCAGCGTTGCCGATTATCGGCGCAATCCCGGGCGTATCGATTGTTGCCGGCGCGCTGATCCTGCTGATTGCCGGCCAATACCTGGCGGGGCGCAATCATCCGTGGGTGCCAAGATTTCTGCGCGATCGGGACGTGGATGACAAGAAGCTCGAGAAGGCGGTCGAGAAGGCCAAGCCGACGACGCGCTGGATCGACAAGTATGTGAAACGACGGCTCGACTGGCTTGTTGCGGGCAGCCTACAGCGCCGGATCATTGCGCTTGCGATGTGCGTTCTCGCTCTCGCCATGATGCCGCTGGCGCTGGTGCCATGGGGGGTGCAGCCGCCAGCGACGGCGATCGTGTTTCTCGGCGTCGCGATACTCGGCCGGGATGGATATTTTGCGGCCGCAGGGTATGTGCTGATACTGGTGACAGCCTACGTGTTTTATGCGGCGTTGGGATCGCTTTGATAAGGCCCGGGCGTGAGGTTCGCTCCGGGCCGGCCGCGCGCTCGGACAAGAGTGGCGACCAAGGTCTCCGTCCGCTGGGCATCCGCTTGACACCCGCTGGGGGGTCAGGTCAGCGATTTGATCGTGTCATAGAGGCTCAAGGGGATCTCAATGCCTGACTTCTCGTTTTCTGGACGAACTTTGTAGCGACGATCCGCCGGCAGGCGCGTGCCTTCTTGAGCGAGAATCTCATCGAATAGTTTCTCGGCATGATCGAGCGCGCCTGCGTTGCCCGACATGACCACGGGATCGATGACGATGAGAAACTCCGCGCCGCCGGCCGGGCCGCCGTCGGCGTTGTCGATCTCTTTCTGCTCAACGCTGAAAGGCCCGCCCACCATGGGACCTGCCATCAACTCCACCATCAGGGCGAACAGAGCCCCTTTTGTGCCACCGAAAGCGAGTTGAGCACCCTTAAGGATGGCCTCTGGATCTGTGGTCGGATTTCCGTTCTCGTCAATGCCGGCACCGTCGTGGACCTCGTGGCCTTCGCGGGCAGCTACCATGATTTCGCCGCGGGCCATCGCCGCCGTTGCCATGTCGAAGACGACAGGTTCCCTGCCCTTGCGGGGCCAGGCGAAAGAGAGCGGGTTCGTGCCAAACAACGGCTTGGTGCCGCCGGCGGGCGCGACCATGGGCTTGGCTGATGTCATGGCGATTGAGACGAGGCCCATTTCGGCTAGCGCGGCGGTCTCAACCCAAAGAGCACTAAAGTGATAGGTATTGGTGATCGCCAATGCGGCGATGCCGGTCTCGCGGGCCCGAGAGGCGAGCGGCTCGCGGCCGACTTCAAGCGCCATGGGCGCAAAGCCATTGTCGCCGTCGACGCGAATTGCGGCGGGCGCGAGGTCTGTGACGGTCGGGCGCGACTTGCCATTGACCTTGCCGCTCTTGAGGGAGGCAACGTAGCCGGGCAGCCGAAAGAGGCCGTGGGAATGGCAACTGTCGCGCTCGGCAGACCACATGAAATGGGTCGTTGCCTCGGCATTTTCGCGGTCGGCGCCATTGGCCATCAGCGCGTCCATGGAGAGCTGGTGAACCTCGTCGAGGGTCAGACGTTTGCGGGGAGCGGTGGATTGCGACATTCGGGAGCCTCGCGGTTCGAACGGGTGGAACTGGCAGGTGGTTTGGTGAGTTTGGACGATCGCGGGCGGCGGGTCCAGCGGGCGGCGCGTGTCGGCGAGCCTTCGAAGATCCAGACGGAATGGCTTGCAAGAGCCGGGCGGGACCGTTACACAGTCGGCTTCTCAAGGGTCGGAGCGTGGCGCAGCCTGGTAGCGCACCTGCTTCGGGAGCAGGGGGTCGCAGGTTCAAATCCTGCCGCTCCGACCAATAAATCGTTTTTTCTTAGAAATATGCTCTTGTCGCGCGTGACGCGAGTTCATGGCCCGTGCAGCGAACTGGGCGCGCACCTGGGTTTGAAGGCGCCTGCAGCGATGCCGCGCGTCCGGCATCCAGCAGCTGATCACCTGCTTTTTAAGATGACCCATGAAGTTGATTAGAGGCACTCAACGAATTGCATCCTGGTTGGTCAATCTGAATTTCGATGGAATAGTGCGGGATCAGTATTTTTCGCCGTGTCATCGTTGATGCGCGGGGCAGTATCGACGCGGGGCAGTACAAGATAGCATGGCAAGTGCCAATCACCCGTCGCGGCTATATTACGGCTGGATCGTCGTTGTCGCCTGCAACTTCGTTGCGATGATCACGTGGGGCGTTGCAATCTTCAACCAAGGCGTCTTCGCCGCGCACTACATCGCCGTCTACCAGTGGCCGCTTTGGTACATATCGCTTGGCCCCGTGATTTTTCATATCTGGGCGGGGGCGGTTGGTGTCGCAGTCGGCCAACTCGTCGACCGCTACGGGCCGCGCTACGTGCTAGTGAGTGGTGCTGTGCTTTTGTGTGCCGCGCTGGCTGTGTTCGGCGCCGTTAGCCAGCTCTGGCACTACTTCGCGGCATTCTTCATTCTGTCGACGGGCTTTGCCTGCATTCACACAGTAACAATCGGAAAAATCGTGGCCCGCTGGTTCGTGCGTCATCGAACCCGCGCCATGGCATCCTCGACGATCGGCGCGGGCATAGGCGGCGCGCTCCTCGTGCCGCTCAATGCCGGTGTAATCGAAGAATACGGCTTGCCGACCGCTGCGGCAGTTCTGGGCGTCATTACGCTCGCGACGATCGTGCCGATCGCCCTTTTCGTCATTCGCGATGGACCGGAAACCATGGGTCTCGAGCCGGATGGCGACAAAGCCATCAAACCCAGCGCAGGCGGCAGCGAAACCGCGTCAACCGACACGCGGCTCTGGACGATGTCAGCGGCAATGGGCACCAGCGCGTTTTGGGGACTATCGATTTGTTTTGCGCTCGGCATGGTCGCCCAGAGTGCCTACCTCTTCCATCAGGTTCCGTTCATGCAAGCCAGGCTCGGTCTCGTCGGTGCATCGTGGGTCGTCATGGTTACAACGGTCGCGGGCATGGCAGGACGCGCGGCGTTTATCGGAATCGGCGATCGATTGAGCCCCAGTCAGTGGATGATCGCCGTCTTTGCGGTTCAGGCAAGCGGCTTTGCCATCCTGGCCATGTCAGACCATGCCGGCGCTCTCGTTGCCGGTTCGACACTGTTTG
>CAZWCL010000455.1:0-3220 GCA_964632265.1 uncultured Hyphomicrobiaceae bacterium
CCGTTGCAGTTTGTATCTGACTGTCGGTTTCAGCGTCAGGGGCGGCTCCGCTTTCGGGGCCAGCGGCCGCCGCCGTCTCAAGAGCGCTCAAACGTGCTTCGGCGGTGGCCAGTGCCAGTTTGAGCGCCCCCTCTCGCGCTATCGCATCCTGCTGGTCGCGCAGCAACCGGTCAGCCTGTTTCTTCGCCTCGCCAGCTTCACGTTTCAGGTCGTCGCGTTCATTACGGGTCTTGTCGCTGTCAGCGCGCGCTTTTGCCAAATTACGCTCGGCTTCTTTGAGGCACTCATTTGCGGCAGCGAGGCTGTCTTCGCGCTCGGCTGCCTGCCGCCTCAGGGCGGCGATCTCATCGCTCATGTCAGCGGCGGTTGTGTCCAGGGACTTGATTTTGTTTGCGTGAACGGAATGAGCCTCCTGGAGATCGGCGCGTGCCGTCTCAAGGGCGTCGCGCATACTATGCACCTCGGCTTTTGCTGCCTCGGCAGCGGCATCGGCCACTGACAATTTCTCCTTCAACGCCGTTAGTTGAGCCACCTCGGCCGTGAGTTCTTCGACCCGGACTTCAGCCGCAGCCGTGCGCTCCGCCTGCTCTTTGAACTCGGCGCGTACCGATGCCAGTGTCTCGCGCAGTGCCTCCGCCTCTTCAGCCGCCTTGGTCGTTTCGGCGGCCTTGCCTTCCATATCGGCAAGCCGGCCTGCGGATACCTTTTCGCGAGCCTCGGCTGCCCTCTGGGCTGCGACCGCGCCTTTCATGGCCGCTTCGAGCGCGTTATGGGCGTGCGTTTTCTGGTTCAGCTCGGTTGCAAGGCGGTCGATCTCAAGGCGCGCGCTCTCGAGGCCGGCTTCGGCCTCGCGGGCTTTAGCCTCCAACTTCTCCGCGTCGGGATGGGCCGTTGCTGTCTGATCACGGGTCTCCTCCAGTGCTTTCAGATCAGTCGCGAGGCGTTCTGCGCGCGCCGTCACGTCAGCTCGCCGCCGTTGTTCGTCGAGGATGTCCGCCTCTAGGTGCGCGATGCGGGCTGACTGGTCCGCGATTTCGGCGTTGAGATCGGCGAGGGTTCCTTCATGCGCGTCGCTTTCGTCGGCGGCGTTGTCGTGACCGGCCGTCTGGCGTTCGCGTTCGATCTCGGAGCGCAGAAGCTTCGCCTCCGCCTCGGCCGCCTGGGCTCGGGCAACCGCCGCCGCTTCACGCGCCTCCGCGGCATCCAACTGTTCAACCGCTTCCTGAAGAACGGCTTCTTGCTCGTCGAGTTCTTCGGTGGCGATCTCAGGGTGAACTTCACTTTCAAGTTCGGGCACCTGCTCCGAGGCTGGTGCCGGGTGCTGGTCATCGCTGGTCGGGCCGGTACCGCCGATGGCGACACTCTCATCGGCCATGGCGGGGTGAGTGCCGGCTGGATGGTCGTAATCCAAGTAGGATGCGGTATCATTACGCGGCACCGCGTCCCGATGACCAGCCTCAGGTGCTTGAGTTACTTCGAGAAGCGCCGGGCCGGCATCTTGCACGAAGGAAGTGTCGATAACGACGCGAGGCTTTTTGCGCGGACGCTGCTTATTCTTGCGTTCGGCAGTTTCTTTCAGCGTATCGAGACGCGATGCCAAACGAGCGTCTTTTCGTCGCCAAAACAATGAACGCACGACGCAGCCTCCCGACTGTAATCCAACATTAACCCAGTCGGTTTGTACCAAATCAATGCTAAGTGACACTTAATCCAATGCTGGAAAGTCGCGTATATATTTTACGGTAAACATTATCTGAACGGCTGTATCGCACGACGGGGCGGCCGAATGTCACCGGCGATACTGGAGGAACGGACTCTTGGTTGCCACCTGATCGTAGAGACCGCGGGCCCGGTAATTGAATTCCTGCGTCGCCCAGTAAGTCCGTGTGCAGTTGCGCTGGTCGGCCTCACGATAGACCGCTTCGATCAGTTTCCTGCCGATGCCCTGGGCCCGGATGGCCGGATCAACAAATAAATCTTCGAGATAACAGTAATAGGTTTTCGACCAGGTAGAGCGGTGGAACAAGATGTGGGCGATGCCGACCAAATCGTCGGAAGGCGTTACCGCGCCCAGACCAATATGGAATTCCGGCTCAACGCTCATCAGCCGCGACCACGTCGTGTCTATGACATCATCGCTCAGGGACGATTTGTAGAATTCAAGGTATCCGCGAAAGAGCGGCTCCCAGGCCGCACGATCGCCGTGTTGTAACGCTCTCACGTTTATGTCGGTCATTGCACCCACCTCACCTCTATCAGAAACAAGCCCAATCCGGGCTGACGCCATGATCGCCGTCTGTATCGGTCAAAGCAACCAGATGGTGGCAAGTCCCAGGAATGCGAAAAACCCGATAATGTCGGTAACGGTCGTCACGAACACACTGGAGGCGATGGCCGGGTCGTAGTCGAAATGCTCGAGGATGATTGGAATAAGGATGCCAGCCATGGCGGCGGCAAGATGATTGAAGATCATGGCTGCCGCGATAACAAAGCCGAGGGGGCCTGAATCGAACCAGATGACCGTGATCACGCCGAGTATCAAGGCAAAGGCCAAGCCCATGACAAGCCCGACCGACGTCTCGCGCATGATCATGCGCATGGTGTTGACCGAACTCAATTCACGCGTTGCAAGTGCGCGTACGGCGACCGTCATGGTTTGTGTGCCGGCATTGCCGCCCATCGAGGCGACGATCGGCATGAGAACGGCCAGGGCGACCATTTGCTCGATCGAGGCGTCGAACGACTTAATGACCAGAGAGGCGAGAATTGCCGTCATGAGGTTGACCAAGAGCCAGATGAACCGGTTGCGGCTGATCGTGAGGACATCGTCGAACACACTTTCATCGCCGACGCCGCCCAGACGGCGGATATCCTCTTCTGCTTCCTCTTTGACGACCTCGACGACATCATCAACCGTGATCACACCAACGAGGCGGTCGTTGACATCGACGACAGGCGCCGACATCAAGTCGTAACGCTCGAACTCACGGGCGACCTCTTCTTGGTCCTTGTCCGCGCGCACCATGTGCGTTTCATCGGCCATAATCTGTTCGACGTTGACGTTGCGCTGGGAGCGCAAGAGACGCGACAACTCCACGGAGCCGAGGACGCGGAAGGTCGGATCAACGACGTAGATCGACGAAAATGTCTCCGGCAGGTCGTCGGTGTCGCGCATGTAGTCGATCACCTGTCCGACATCCCAGAAAGGGGCCACGGCGAC